>NZ_JAIWOI010000161.1 GCF_020217005.1 Rheinheimera sp.
CCCAATTATTGATTAGTAGTCAGGATGCATTGCTTGAAGTAGATCCTCAAGGCGACATTTTACGTATCAACGCCGCTTTGGCCAAATTATGGCAACTGGATGCAAACAGTGTAAATCAACAGCCTCTATCAGCTTTCCTTCAAGCCCTGCTACCAAATCAACTGCCTCAGTTTTTAACACATCAACACAGCACTTTGCTTTGTCTGGATCATCAGCATCATGAAATCGAGCTGAGCCACAGGTCTTCTACACCAAACCAGTTACTATTGAAACTGGAGCGATTGGAACCTTTGCCACAATTCAGCTCAGACTTATCAAATCTGAGCAATTTGCTGAACCACCAACAGGCCTGTCAGTTGCTCGACCATTACATTGCTGAGCAACAAGGTTTGACCGCTGCTGCAGTGCTGGATATAGATAATTTCAGTTTGATCAACGACGCCATGGGCTATTACAAAACTGATTTATTAATCAATAAAGTTGCCACTTTGCTGCAACAGCAACTCAAACCAGGTCAACATCTGGTGTACTTATCTGGCGATAAATTTGCTTTACTTTTTAGCAAGTGCTCGGATGAAATGGATTTGCAGCTGCAAATAAGTGAATGTCTATCGGTATTTGATAAACCCGTAATGCATGACGAACGATTAATGCAACTAAATTTTAATCTGGGTTATGCCATTGCACCGCTCGACACTATTCTCTCAGAGAAGTTACTGAAATATGCCAACTTGGCCTGCCGTACCAACAGAAATAACCAGCATCATTTTTATATGCGTTTTGAGCAAGCAATTCTCGATAGTAAAAAGCAGCAGTTTGAAATAAGTAACGCACTCTACAGTAATGTTGAGCATACCGGCTTTAGCCTCAATTTCCAGCCCAAAGTTAGTCTTAATGACGGCAAAATCCGTCAGGCGGAAGTTCTGCTGCGTTGGAACCATCCGGCTCTTGGCAGTATATCTCCTGCTTTATTTATTCCTATCGCTGAACGGGATGGGCAAATTATCCGTATAGGATTTTGGGTATTGGACCAGTCTCTAAGTACTCTGGCAGAATTCAATCGGCAGGGTCTGGAGCTGGAGCGGCTCAGCATTAATGTATCAGGCAGGCAGTTGCAGGAACCAGGGTTCGGTGCTGAGCTACGGCAACTGTTAAACGCACATCAGATCAAACCAGAGCAGATAGAGCTGGAAATAACTGAAACCTATCTGATGGAAGATCTGCAATTAAGTCATAAAGTGTTGTCTCAATTGCATCAGATTGGTGTACGTATTTCGATGGATGATTTTGGCACAGGTTATTCATCGCTGGCTTATCTAACCAAACTGCCAATAGATGAAGTGAAATTGGACAGATCCCTGATCACTGAGCTCAGTAGCGATTTACAAAGCCAGGGCATGGTCAGAAACATTATCCGTATGGCGCATGATTTGGATCTGGTAGTTACCGCTGAAGGCATAGAAACACAAGAGCAACAGCAATTGCTCAAAATGATGGATTGTGACCTTATTCAGGGTTATTACTACAGTAAACCCGTGTCCAGAGACGACTTTGTCGTAATGCTCACACAGCAGCCTTTTGCAGGAGAGCATTACCATGGCTGATAAAAATTTTCTGGTACTTTTGATCGATGATGATGAGCTGCTGTTAAGGGCACTAAAACGTACCTTAAGTCGTATTTTACCGCACTGGGCTGTAGAGACTTTACAGGATGCACATCAATTAACCGAACGCTTGTCAAAAGGAACACTGCCGGATGTGGTATTCACAGACAGATTAATGCCTGGCATACACGGCGAGCAAGTATTGCAACAGGTACAGCAGCTGAGTCCTATGGCGTTACGCTGCATACTAACAGCTGATAATTCTGCCGATTTATTAGTGCAGGACACCGCGCTTATCCATTTTTTTCTGGCCAAACCTTTTACCGACGAGCAACTGTTGCAGGTTTTTGCCTGTGCAGAGCTTTTGCAAGCGCTGAACTTTTCTGCAGCCGAACGGGCATATCTTGGCCGGCTTTCTGTACTACCAGTGTTACCACCTTTGTATCAAAAAATAGAAGCTACGCTACACAAAGCAGAATTCCAGCTGAAAGATATCGCAGAATTGATCAGCCACGATCCTGTGGTCAGCAGCAGGTTACTACAATTAGCTAATTCAGCTTTTCTTGGATTTTCCCGATCAACTATTTCCTTAACTGAAGCCATCAACAGACTTGGACTGGATATGATGAAGTCCGTTATATTGGCGTTAAAAAGCGGTCTGATTTATCAAAATCATCTTAGTACAGCACAACACCAACGTATCACGGAGCAAGCCTTTCATCAGGCCTGTCTGGCGCGCTACCTGTGTAAGCAGGCAGACCTCGGTTCAGAGATACAGGATTATGCGTTTTTAGTGTCTTTACTGGATTGCCTGGGCTGGATGGCGGAACATCTGCAACAACCATCAATGGCGGATGAAGACGCTTGTCATTTCTCAATGATATCCGCCTATTTACTGACCTTGTGGGGCTTTGAACAAAGCATAGTGCAGGCCGTCATTCTGCCTGATGAATTATCGGACTGCAGTTCTATACCCGGTGTAGTGCACTGGCTCGCTCACAAGGCCGCTCAGCATAAAGATTTTCAGCTTAATGAAAACGACCAACATATAGTGGAGTCATTGCAGCTCTACCCTGCCTGGACAGAGCTGCAGGCCAGTCTTAAGACCAGCTAACCCAGCCAAAGTACCAGGTGGCCAGAATAAACAAACCAAAGGCAATGCGGTACCAGGCAAAAATTTCATAACTATGATTCGACACAAAACGAACAAAAGTCCTGACTGCTACCAATGCACTGATAAATGCAGCCACAAAACCAACAACAAACATTGGCATTTGATCAAAATTCAGCACATCGCGGTGTTTATAAATGTCGTAAAAAGTCGCTGCAAACATAGTGGGCACTGCCAGGAAAAATGAAAACTCAGCCGCCACTTTACGATCAAAGCCAAAAAACAGCCCGCCGATAATGGTTGCGCCTGATCTTGAGGTTCCGGGGATCATCGAAATGATCTGTGCACATCCTACTTTTAGTGCATCTTTCCAGCCAATTTGGTCTACATCATGAATCTTCACCTGATGTACGCGGCGTTCTGCATACAAAATAACCAAACCACCCAGCACCAGCATGGTGGCCACAGTGATAGGGTTAAACAGATACAGCTTGATGTACTTAATAAATAACAGTCCAACTATAGCGGCGGGCAAAAAAGCAACAAACAAGTTCAATACAAAATTTTGTGCGTTTTTGTCGTGTGTAATGCCTGTTGCAACATTGATAAACCGCTGACGATATTCAAAAACTACAGCTAAAATGGCGCCAAGCTGGATGGCCACTTCAAAAACTTTGCCTTCGTTATAAAAATTGATTAAATCTCCAACCACAATCAAATGACCAGTGCTGGACACTGGCAGAAACTCAGTTAAACCTTCCACTATGCCTAGTAATAAGGCCTTGAGTAAAATTATAAAATCCATTGGAACACCATAATTCAGGCTGATAGCCCGGAGATTCAGACAAGTGGGTTATTATCAGCATCTGATCGCCGCTTGTCACCCTGATTCCTTCATAACTGAATGAGATCAGTCAAAATAATCCCCAATCGCTAAAAATATTTATGCCGTAAACAGTGATTATGCGAACCGGATCCTCTAGTATCTATGTATCATTTTTTTCAAATGGAATTTTATTTTTGTTTCAGAATAATAGCGTAAGGCATTCTGAACCGTCGTTTTTGCGCCAGCTTTCCTATGTCAGCGGACTAAGTCTGTTTGGCATAGTGGCGAATTTACTGGCGCTGGAACTCCCCCTCAGCACGCCTTTACTCTTAGGAAACCTGGCTTTTATATTGGTCATGCAGCGCCTGGGCATAATCTGGGCTCTGCTTTGTGCCGTGGTGGTTCTATCCCCTCTGAACTCGCCGTTATACTGGATATGTTCTCTATTACAACTACTGGTGTTTATTCCTTATGCGAACACCGCCCGCAGACGTTGGGTCGCAGTCGTATTGCACTTTCTGGCTACCTTGGTTTTATTTCTCTGGCTGCCAACAGAGCCACAACCTTTCATCTGGGTGCTGTTAAACGCGCTCATTATTAGCAGTACACTGATCGTTTTAAAACGCTGTGTCCGCTTATTCGAAATTCAGGCAGCGAGTCTGGCGCAAAAGCGCCAACAACCTTTTAAATCTTTACTGGGCAGCAGAATAGCACTAATGGCAGCCATTCCGTGGGCGCTGATGATTAGTGTATTACTGCACGGCACCATAGTCTTGAATTTATCTGGCCATGTTTCTGAATTGACCACGCAACAGCAATATATTGAAGGTCAGCTTCATCAGAAGTTATCTTCGTATCAGGCGGAATTAAAACTGGCGTCTGACTATGCCCGATTGGTAGGTGATCAGGAAAGTCTGCAACAGTTAGTAAAAAGCCAACCAGAATTCATTTCGGCGTTGCGTACCGATGCTTCAGGCCTGGTCACCGCTTTTTTTAAAGAAGCTGCGGCGCAGGATATCCTTGGCCATTCAGTTGCTTATCGCGATTATTTCAAACAACCAAAACAAAGTTCACAACCTTACATCAGCGATGTATTTCAGGGAAATAAATTAGGCCAGGACTTGCTTTTTGCTTTAAGCAGGCCACTGTATCAACAAGAGCAATTTAACGGTGTACTGGAACTCTCAGTTGCCCTGAACAGGCTCACAGGAGCACTCGAAGTACAACATCCCGATCCGCGCTTACAGCTTTTATTAACAGACGGCGCCCAAATGAAAATCTGGGGCTTAGCCGATTCCCATGCTTCAGGCCAGAAAGTGGCTTTTGATAATGCGGCCTTGGCCGAGTCCAGAGCCTATTTAACCCACTCGCCTTTTTATCACCAAAGTCATATGCACTTTAACCAGACAGGGGACAAAATACGACTGGACAGTACGATAGACCATACCAATTGGCAACTATTCCTCTATTGGGATCACGGTCATCTGGCGCTGTATTATCAATTTTTGACATTGCTCGCTTTGTTAACACTGCTGGCGGGCATAGAGTTATTGTCCCGCAGCAGTCAGAGATTTGCTTCAGGTTACACTGTGGCATTGCAACAATTAATCACGACAATTGAGGGTATAGAGCTTGGTTCGTCCACTGCGCCAAAGCAACAACTGGACAATTCAGCATTAGAATTTGAACAGTTGCTAAGTAGCTTTACTTCATTGCAACGTCGTCTTCAGGCCGGTCATCAGGCGCTACAATCGGCTTTGGAAGAAAAAACTAATCTAAGCCAACAACTGGAGCAACGTGTCGCTGAACGCACCGCAGAGTTATCGATAGAACGCGACAAAGCTCAGCAACTAGCCTTAGCTAAAACCCGGTTTTTAGCTAATATGAGTCATGAACTGCGTACGCCTCTGACTATTATTCTTGGATTTATTCAACAGGCTTTAACCAGATCTCATGATGCCCAGCTGCTAAATCAACTGCAGACTATAGACAATCAAAGTAAGTTTTTGCTGCAGATAGTGAACGATATTCTGGATGCAGCCAAAATGGATGAAGGTAAACTCCCCTTGGAATTACAACACTTTGAGTTGCAACCGCTGCTCAATGAGTTGCACCAGAGTCTGTTACCTGCGGCGCAAGAGAAAGGTCTTCATTTTAGCCTGCAAAGCCGCTATCCCTTACCCAAAACTTTATACAGCGATCCGCTTCGACTGAAACAAATTCTAATGAATCTGCTGGGTAATGCCCTGAAATTTACCCAACAAGGCGAAGTCCGGTTATCGGCAGAAATAAAACAAGGCCAGCTAAGCTTGTCTGTAACCGACACCGGGCCAGGTATTAGTGCCGATATGCAGCAAAAATTGTTTTCCGCTTTTGAACAAGGTGACCCCGGTATCAGCCGGCAGTTTGGTGGTACTGGTTTAGGTTTATATATTTGCAAACAACTGGCCGATTTAATGGGGTACCAACTTGAACTGCAAAGCGTCCCCCTACAGGGCAGCCAGTTTTTTTTAAGGATCCCACTGCCCGTTAAAGCAGAGCTGCTACTAAAAGCGCCGGTGCAGACTAGCAGTAAGCTGCAGGTACAACAGCAGATCCCACAATTGAAAGGTGCTGTGCTTATCGTCGATGATGTTCCGGATTTACGTTTGCTGTTCAGTACTTTACTCAGTGCTACAGGGCTAGAGCCGCAAACAGCGCGGCACGGACTGGATGCTTTGCATAAGGTAGCAAATCAGCAGTTTGATCTCATACTGATGGATATGCATATGCCCGTGATGGACGGACTGACCGCTTCGCGTGAACTCAGGCGTCAAGGTTATCAGATACCTATTATTGCCTTAACGGCCGACGTTCAGGCAGAACAACGTCAACTTTGTCTGGAAGCAGGCTGTCAGGCCGTATTGACCAAACCAGTGCAAGCTCAAGTGCTGTACGACAAAATAGCAGAATTTCTACCAACAAAAAGTGCAGTTCAGGCTCAATCAGATGTTCAGCAACAATTAGATCAATTAACCAGCATGTATAAGGACTCTTTGCCCACCGTC
This sequence comes from Rheinheimera sp., assembly GCF_020217005.1. GTDB lineage: Bacteria > Pseudomonadota > Gammaproteobacteria > Enterobacterales > Alteromonadaceae > Pararheinheimera. The sequence continues at coordinate 6,589 of NZ_JAIWOI010000161.1, forward strand.
GCACAGGAACTGGAACAATTAGTGCAATTAGAGGATAAGGTCGCGACTGAGGCGTTGCTACATAGAATTAAAGGTACCTCAGCCTGTTTTGGTTTTACCCGCATCAGTGCTCTGGCAGCGGCCACTGAACGGGCATTAAAAGAAAACCACTGGCCTGCAAAGCAATTAAACGAACTACTGCAACAAATCCGGCAAGAACAGCCTTAAAGCCTGACCGCGCCATGGCGTTGCACCTTTTGCTCTATGGCCAGACTTAACAAGTCCGGTTTGGCACAGACCAGGCTAAACAGCTTAGCTGCTCTGGTAATACCGGTATAAATCAGTTCGCGCGTCAGCACAGGGCTGAACTGGTCCGGTAATACCAGCACCGCATGGCGAAACTCCGAACCCTGCGATTTATGCACCGTAATGGCAAAAGCGGTTTCAACTTGCTGCAAACGACTGGGCAAAACCCAACGCACAGCTTTACTGTTGTCTTCTGATGCAAAAGCCACAGCCAGGATCCATTTGCCCTGATAAGGTCTGGATAAACAAAGCCCCACATCGCCATTCATCAGGCCAAGCGCATAATCGTTTTGTGTCACCATCACAGGCCGGCCCGCATACCACTGACTGCTTTGCTGACTACTGTGCTGAATAAGCCCGGCCTGCAGCAACATTTTTTCCACCGCCAGATTCACCTGCTCCACACCAAAGGGGCCCTGCCGCACCGCACAAAGCAATTGGAAGGCCGAAAAGTCAGTCAACACCCGCTGCGCCCACAGATCGATCTGCTGCTCGGTGGCGTCCAAGGCCGGGCCTTGCGCCATGCCAGTTAAATAAAACCCAAATCCCGCTGCATCCTTAAGCTGAGACTTGCCTTGTCCCGTGAGTACAAAGGATTTGAGCTGCCTGAAATCCGTCACTTCCAGATACTGCAGATCGGCATAAACAGACTGGCAAATAGCAGCGACTTCCGCGCTTTGGCCACCATTCACCGCAGCGGCTAATTTGGCGATACCACTGTGGGGGTCAAATCTGTGGCTGACTCTGAGCATACCTATTTGCTGTTCCAGCGCTTTGCCTTGCGGGCTGATTAATTGCTGCGGCAGTGCTACAGCAGAGAGTTGGTTTAACCAGGCTGCAGTGTCCGGCCAATAATGGCCCTGCTCTGCCCATTGGCACAGTTGTGCCATTAAAGCTCCGGCTTCCACTGAAGCAAGCTGGTCTTTATCGCCTAATAAAATCAACCTCGCATGAGCTGGCAAGGCCGACAATAACGCTGCCATCAGCTCCACATCCAGCATTGAGGCCTCATCAACCACCAGCAGATCCAGCGCTAAAGGCTCAAATTCATTTTGCTTAAACTGCCGGCTTTGCGCTCGCGCGCCCAATAACTTATGCAAAGTGGAAACATCAGTCGGCACCTGGCTTTTGATCTCAGCCGATGCGGGCTGTTTATCAAGTGTACTGCGGATCGAGCTTCTAAGCCGCACTGCCGCTTTGCCTGTAGGTGCCGCCAGTTGAATGGTCAAAGGTGCAGCGCCTTGCTGTTGCTGTAATTGCTGCAGCACCAGCAGTAATTTCACCACAGTAGTGGTTTTGCCTGTGCCTGGACCACCGGTAATGACGCTGAAGCTGCTGCTGGCCGCTATAGCGCAGGATAAACGTTGCCAGTCCACTGCATTAGCCGCGGTTGCTGGAAACAGTGGATCCAACAACTGGTTCAGTACAAATGAATTGATAGTCTGGCGCAGCTGCTGACTGCGCTCACTGCTTTGCTGCAAATACAATGCGATCTGCTGCTGATAGCTAAAATAACGCCGCATATACAAGGCGTTGTTGGCATACACAAAAGGCTGATTGTTATCCTGTTCTAACTGAAACAAATCCGGATAAAGCGCCATCAGCGCCAGCCAGTCTTGTTCCGACTGCTGCGGCAGTCGTTGTAATGGTAAACACAAATGGCCCTGCGACAGCGCAAAGCTGCACTGACCAATCAACAGCGCAAGCGCAGCTGGCAACTGTTGCTGCTCACGGAAAAAAGTCACCAGAGCTTTATCCAAAGCCCGCCAGTCTTTGCCCTGCATCTGCAGTTCCAATAATTCTGAATCAGACATGCGCCAGCTCCTTAGCAACCAATTGCCCTTGCAGCAGAGCGTCCAGCTTGTTCACCAGCACCAGCGGAATATCCACTGCAAGCACACCTTTGCTTGCCGCCTCACCACCACGCAGGAACCAATACAAAGCGCCGCCTAACTGCTGCTCTGGCTGGTAGCCTGGCAGGCGGCTTTTTAATAAACGATGGATAGCCACAGCATACAAAGCTGCCTGCACATCGTAGCGATGCGCCAGCATTTGCTGGACTAAGGCCGGGCTGTCGTACTGGCCATCCGCTATGTAGTTCGATTTATAGTCCAGCACCCAGTAGCGGCCATCCTGCTCCAAGGTTAAGTCGATAAAACCTTTGAGCATGCCCTGCAGCTGAGTGGTGCGAAGTGCTGGCCTCGGCCATTCCGACCACAGATACTGCTGTACTAAAGCGTCCAACTGCGCGCTGCTGCACTGCTCGACCGACAACCAAAACTCCAGTTCTGCGCGGTAACTACCGTCCTTAAGTGTGCTTAAGCTGGTCTGTTGATCCGGCCAAAGTGGCGTTTGAATCAACTCCGTCAGCCACTGCTGCAACGGCAACAAGGCGGCTAAATGGTCGGTTTCAGGATAAGGTGCTTGTTGCTCAGCCCAATAGCGGATTTGCCAGCTGTGCTCTGACAATTGCTGCACCAGGCCATATTTCTGCGTTAATGGGCCTAAGCCCTCTTGCCATAACTCCGGCTGCTGCGCTAACCGATCAAAACCCTGAACTGCGCCCCACTCCAGGGCATCATGTAAAAAGGTACCAGCCTGACTGCCACGGACAAATCCCTGCGCCAAAGTCACAGCTTTGGCTGCTGTTGGTTCCATTTGCTCCTGCACTTGCTCTGCCGCCAGTTCCTGCTGTAATTCCTGAAACAGCTCTGCCGCTTTACTATCCTGCTGATGTTGCTCCAGCAAGGCACTGTAACTGGCGATCCACCACAGCTCTTTGACGGAGCGGGTCATCTGGGCATAAGGCAATAACTCAACGTTTTGGTCCTGCAACAGCACTTGCGTGCGCTGCTGTGCTAAGTTGTCGGCCAAGCGAATATCAGGCTGTGCAAGCAAAGGTGATAACTGCTCTGGCAAAGCCACAGGCGACAGCAGCGCGTCATCCGACAGCAGATAACCAATGGCGCTTTGCTCTTTGACTGGCATCAGCCCCACCCAGCAATAATGCCGCGCCCTGGTTAAGGCCACATAGAGCTTACGCATATCTTCGGCCAAACGTTCGCGCTCAGCCTGCTGAGTTTGCTGCTCAGTGGCTTGCAGCACCACCCTGAGTTCACCATCCTGG
>NZ_JAIWOI010000162.1 GCF_020217005.1 Rheinheimera sp.
TGATAACTGACAGGGCCTTTGCCGGCATCGACAGCACGGGCTAAAGCGATAAAAGGCAAAAACACCAGCGGGTATTCCAGGCCTTTGGACTTGTGAATAGTGACTATTTTAATCAGAGCTTCGTCGCTTTCTAAACGCAGTTTTTGCTGCTCAGCGGCTAAATCGCCTTGGCCAGCTAAATGCTCGGCCAGATAACGAATTAAGGCTGCCGGGCCTTCTAATTCCATAGAACGTTGCTGCAACAGTTCAGCCAAATGCAAAATATCGGTTAATAACCGCTCGCCTGCTGGTTGTTGCTGTAAAAACTCTGCCACGGCAAAATCGCGCATCAGCTGCCATAACATCACCAGCACACCTTGTTGTTGCCAGAGGTGCTGATAGGTAGCAAAACGCGCCAACTGCTGCTCCCACAGCAGCTCGTCCTGCAGCAACTGTTCAAGTTCGGTATAACTTAACGACAAGCTCCAGCTCGAGAGCGCTGAGCGCACCAGGCTTTCACGTTGTGGTTCAGCGCAGGCGCGCAGCCAGAGCAATAAATCCAAAGCCACCGGGCTTTCAAACACAGCACCTTTGTCAGATAAATACACTGCAGCCAAATTGCGCTCGGCCAGGGCTTTTTTAATGGCATTGGCTTCCTGCTGGTTATTCACCAACACCGCTATATCGCTGGTTTCAAGCGCAATGAACTGATCTTCTTTCACAAAACCTGTATGGCCTGCCGCACTACCCGTTAAAAATACGGCGATTTGTTCAGCGCAGGCCTGTGCCATTTCTGAAAGTACGGCGCCTTTACTAAAAGGCTTGCCATCCGGCGAGGCTTTCATACAAAACTCCAGCGCTGTAACAGGCTGTTGCTCTGCGACAAAAGTTTCTTTACGCCCCTGCGCTTCGACCGGGTAAAAACTTAATAAATCCGGCCGCCCCAGCACAAAAGCGCCTAAAGCACGCTGTTCGGCATAACTAAATAAATGGTTGACCGCATTGACCATCGCATGAGTAGAGCGGAAGTTTTTCGGCAGTTGAAAGTGCCGGCCAGCTGTGGCTTGTTTGGCGGCTAAATAACTATAAATATCAGCACCACGAAAGGCATAAATGGCTTGTTTCGGGTCGCCTATCAGCAAAATACCGCAGTCGCTTCTGTTTTGACTCAACTGATACACAGCATCAAATAGCTGATACTGCACAGGGTCGGTGTCCTGAAATTCGTCTATCAGCGCCAGCGGGAATTTGCGTCTGAGCCGCTCAGCCAATACGCCGCCTTCATCTTTTTGCAGCGCTTGTTGCAAACGGCTTAATAGCTCATCAAAACCCAGCTCAGAGCGTTCTAACTGCAACTGATGGAAACGCCGTGCAAACCAAAAAGCGGCATGCAGCACTAAATCCTGCTCCGGATCTGGCAAAGCCGCCAGTGCGTCGTCCAGTTTTGCCATAGCCTCAAATGCCGGATGATGTGGCACCGGGCCTTTAAAGGCTTCAGCCAAACCTTGAGGTGTTAAGCGGCTTTGGCCTGTTTGTAAATCCGGGTCGACCATCTCGGCATCGCTTATCCAGGCCACTAGTTTGGCTAACCAGCTATCGAGATAACGCGCCTGCAATTTGCGGCCATCCACCTCTTTTCGCTCTATAGCGCCGTGCAGCAAAATCCGGATTTCACTGACCCAGTTATTCCAGGGGGCTTTGAGTTCTGCCAGTTTTTGCTTGCGCTCTGCTTTGACTTCAGGCAATACCACTGCGGGTCTGGCAGGTTCGGTAAATAACGACAGATGGCTGATAAGCGGCAGAATTTTTTTACGTAACGTCTCAGGGTTTTGCAGCAGTTGCCAGACGGTGGCTATATGCTCTTCAGGCAAGGGGTAATAAAAATTACGCCAATAATCGCGCATCACATCCAGCTGCAACTGCTCGACATCTGTCACCAGGTTTTGTTCAAACAAATAGCCACTAGAGAGCGCAAATTCAGCCAGCACTTTGTTACACCAGCCGTGAATGGTCGAAATGGCGGCTTCATCCAGATACTGCACCGCCAGTTCCAGCTGATAAGCACAATGCGGCCACTGCTCCGGGGTAAATTCGCTGCGCAGGCTTTGTAAAAAAGGGTCGGCCTGCTCTTTATTTAAAGCATCGGTTTGTTCACGGAAATAACGGGCAGCGTCTGCTAAACGCTGGCCTATACGTTCAGTCAGCTCTTGGGTTGCCGCTTCGGTAAAAGTCACCACCAGAATATCAGGTGGTAATAAAGCTTTGCTGCAGCCATGGCCCAACACCAAACGTAAATACAACGCCGCTATGGTAAAGGTTTTGCCTGTGCCGGCACTGGCTTCAATCAGCTGACTGCCGGCCAATGGAAAGGATAATAAATCCAGATTGGCTATAGCTGGTGTGATAGCGGTATTCATGTCGATACCTCGCTATAGTTGATGGCCAATAATGGCCCGTATAAAGCCGTGGCATTTTTTTCTAACTGGCCGTTTTGCCAAAGTGCTTCAAAGTGAGCAAAAGCGCGCTGTAAATAAGGACTACGCTGCACTGAGCCAGCGTTAAAGTCATCGCCCATATACACTCGTTCCAGCTTCGACAGCAGTTTGTCGTCCAAAGCCGCGCCTTTTTCCAACTGTTTAACCAGTTCGACCCCAACATTAAATTCCAGCGCCAGCGGTGCTGATAGCCCTTGTTGCATCAGCTGTAAAATCTGTGTCAGTTGCTGCCCAGCTTGTTGTTTATCAATGGGGTGCAGTACCAACTGCCCTACTCTGGACAGCAGATAAAAGCTTAATGACACACCACTGGCACAACATAAAAGCAGTTTCAGATAAGGCGCAATAAGATGCCGCCAGTTGATACTGCGATCCTTGATTAAAGCAACAGGCAATAGCTCGGCATAAGCCAAAGCAGAGTGGTCGGCGCTGCGCCTGAACCCTGTTAAATGTTCAGCCAGTTCACCCTGCTGACCAACAAAACGCAGCGGATAAAAACCAGTATCTGCCACAGGAAAAGCAGATAAAAACTGCTGATAGCCCGCGGCCAGCTCGTCCAGCCCTGCGACTAAATCCTGCTGCATTAAGGCAGCACCAGAGCCCACCGCCAAGCGGCCTTGCTGGCGGAATAACTCCAGTTGTTGCTCTGTCCGTTGTTGCCACTGGCCGTGATGCTCGACACTACGTTTTAACTCTGCCACCAGTTGCTGTTGCATTTGCCAGCGTTCCAGTGGCTCTAAAGCAAAAACTTCATCGTTAATACTGGCCAGTTCCGGCAGTTCCAACCGCACTTTTAAGCGTTCATTAAAAAAGAACCGCACCGGCTCACGCATAAAATCGGCGGCTTGTTTTAAGGTCCAGTGCAATTCTTGAGGTACTGCTAGTGTTTCGCCTTGCGCTGTTGCCACGGCCTTTTGATGCAAGCTGGCCCATTCCCGCTGATAGCTGACCAGCTTCGAGCCCGCTTCACGATAACGCCTGCTAAAAGGCTGCAACGGATGCTCTACAGTGATTTGCTCTAAAACATCAGAACCATCAGCCATAGTCCAGCCTGTAGACAGATGATCACGCAGCTGACTGACCAGCACCGAAGGCGCTCGGGCGCTGTTATCAAACACGCTAAAACCTACCCAACTGATATAAAACTGCTGGCGGGCCGACAATAAAGCTTCAAGCAATAAATAACGGTCATCGTCGCGGCGTGAACGGTCGCCACTGCGATAATCCGTCGCCATCAAATCAAAATCCTGCCGCTGCTTCGCCCGTGGATAAGCACCATCGTTCATGCCGAGCAAACAAATCACCGCAAAAGGAATAGAGCGCATCGGCAGTAAAGTGGCGAAATTGACGCGACCACTGAAAAACTTCTGCTGCAAACCACCGGCCTGCACAGGTTCGAGCAATGCCTGACGGGCAATTTGTAAACTTAACTCTTCTTCAAGTTCAGCCCCTGTGGTGTTGTCGAGCCAAGTTTGCAGTTGCTGTTGTAGTTGCTGCAGCAGTTGCTGACTTTCCAGCTCGTCTGGGGCAAAGAAGTCCTGCAGCAGCTGAGTAAAGACCAAATGCCAACCAGCCGGGCTGCGTTTTACACTCAGTTGTTGCCATAACTCGTTGATTTTTTGCAGCAGCACCAGCACAGGGCCAAGTTCGGCCGCTTCTAAACCGGCTACGTCAGCATAAGGCGCTATACCTTGCCAGGGCGCTGTATCGCCTGCCACATACCCCAGCAGCATACGGCGAATGCCAAAAAGCCAGCTGTTTTGCTCAAAACCATGCTGCAAACCCAGTTGCTGACGGTGCTGCTGATCCAGCCCCCAGCGAATGCCAGCCCCTTCTATCCATTGTTTTATCTTGGGTAAAGCCGCTGCTTTTAAGCCAAACCTTTGCTGCAAGGCGCTGATATCCAGCATATCGAATACTGTACTGGCGTTTAAACGTTGCTGCTCAGGGCTTAACAGCACTTCCAGCGCCTGTAATAACGGCTGCTGCTTTTTGCTTTGTTGATCGGAAATACTGTAAGGGATATAACGCAAATCCCCCATTGGCATTTTGCCAAATACAGCCTCAATTAAAGGCGCGTAGCTATTGATGTCCGGCACCATCACCATCACATCTTTCGCACCCAGCTCTGGGTGATCGGCAAACAGCTTCAGCAGATGATCATGCAGAATCTCCACTTCACGCAGTGGGCTATGGGCTTTTTGAAAACTAATACTGCGCGCCGCTTCAGCTGTTAACGCTGGCCACTGGCTTTGGCTTTCTGTGATGGAGCGCAGCTGTAAAATATCGTCCTGCAACTGGCCTAATAAATGGCTGGTATCGGGGCTTTCAAATAAGTCGACTTTTTGATGGGCAAACAGCTCTTTATGAGCGGCTGTTTCGTCAAACTGATCCAGCAAGCGAATATAATCCCGCCCCTGCTTGCCCCAGGCTGCCAACAGAGGTTGAGCCTGACCAGCTAACTGCTCGGCACTGGCAAAAGCTAAAAAACCGGCCTTTTCCGGCTGGCGTCTTTGCGCTGCTTTGACTTTGTCTTTTTCGGCAATAATATCGGCCCAATACAACTGACAAGGGTTCAGCACCGCCAATAGAATCTGACAATAGGGCGCGAGAGCTGACAGCACTTCCAGCATTTGCTGCGGCAAAGACGAAATACCAAAAATAATGACACGGCGTGGTAAATTTTTTGGCGCTTGTTTCCAACGTTTTACTTGCTGCAAAAAGGCCTGATGCAAAGAAAACCGGCTTTGTTGCTGCTGTTCTGCGGGCAGCTCCGCTAAAATCGCCTGCCAGAGTTTAGCCTGCCACAGCTGATCATCCGGCATGGCTTTCGCCTCACCATCCATTTGTGCCAGGCGATACAAGCCTTTGGCCCAATCGGCCAGCCAATCGGCGCGGTACACCTGATACTGGTCAAATAAATCCGCCAGTTTCAATGCCAGCTGCGAGCGTTTTTGCTGATCTTTATCCTCACTGATAAAACGGCGCAGCAGCTCAAATTCATCTTGTAAAACTAACTCAGGCAACAAACGGAAAATACGCCAGCGTAAACTGTCTTTACTAAACACAGATAAATCAGGTAGTTGCTGCTCTGGCAGCGCCAGCTGATACATGCTCCAGATAAAACGGCCCGGTAACTGCACCTGTAGAGCAGCCGCTATCCCCAAACCACGCTCATAGGGATCGGTTTCATCAGGGGACGCGGCAAAAGCCAGTTTCAGCCACTGCGCTATACCATTACTTTGCACCAGCACCTGTTCAAGCTCTAAGGGCGAGAGCGGATAACGCTGACAAAACTGTACCAAAAGCGAGCGCAGCTGCTCCAGCTGATTGGAATGGATCACTAAAAAACCAGGCTCAAGTGCCAATGCGACAGTACTCCGTTAGTCTTTATTCGTTTGCTGTTTTTCTATACCCAAGTAACTTGACGTTGCAGCGAGGCGACAAGCCAGTGAGACCTCAGGAGCATAGTCAAACTATGTGACTGGGGCGAAATAGCGCAGTCAACAAAGCCGCAGCTTCAAGGACGACGGGTATAAAACTGATTTTGCCACAGTGAGTTGCATACGCCTATCAAGTTTTTTGTGAATTTAGTTGCTACGAGGTTTGGAGCAGAAGCTGTTCAATAAAGCTGCAGTGGCACACCGCCTGAGTGCTGGTGTGCTGCAGCAAATTCCGGTGGCCTTTAAATCAAAGTAAACCCCAAAGCGGTATTCACCGTATCTTTGACTACATCAAGCGCGGCGTTGAGTGCCTGTTCAACAGCTAACACGCCTAATCCTTTAATCGTCAGCAGCACCATACGGCTGGCGTTTTTCTGAATGGATAAATGCAGCGCAGCTTCTTCGGCATCAATTTTGTTTGCCACTTTCAGCGCTTCGATCATCACCAGGGACTGAGCTAACTTTTTTGCTTCCGACTCCGCATACTCTTTAATCTCAGGCCATTTTTCCGACAGGACGCCCTGCATGGCGTTCAGCATAGTTCCTGCTAATTCTCCGGCATTAATACTCATCACTTGATCTCCTGTTCAGTTAATTGGCTTCGCCACGTTTTTTCGCCAGCTCCAACTTTAATATGGCGGTAAAACTGGCATTAAATGCAGAGCGCAGCGCTTTGATTTCATCAGAGCTCACACACTTGAGCTCTCCCTCTGTGGTGGTCTTTTTATCTTTTAATTGATGCAGCGCTTGCAGGTCATTTAAGCTGCTGGTCAGTAAAACTATCTGTTCTGCGGTAATATCATTGTTTGGAATTGCATCCACCCGTACCTTAATGGCGCTCAAATCCACCTTAGCTTCGGTATAAAACGCAGAGTTATTACTGTAACTGCATTCAGGCAGACCATCTTTTGTTTCCAGCTCAGTTAAAAATGTCTCCATTTTGCGCTGCAACGCCGTCACATTTTGATCCGTGGTTTCATCATAAGAGGCGATAAGTTTTACCGTACAGCCTGACATAGCCAGCAGAAGCAAGACCGCCAGTATCAGCCTTAGCGGGTTGTATCCGTTGTTTGTATTCATCAAAATCTCCTTTGCAGTAAAAGATAAAACACTCAGACTGGACTGATGCCCTTCATTGCCTTTGGTCATCTGCTCAATGTTGTAAACAAGCCTAGAACAATGTTCCTTCTTTTACAACAAAACAGTGCACAGTACTCTGACAGGAAAAAATGCTGCCGCTGTCCTGATAATTTCGCAGGCAAGCTGTAGCTCTGGCATATATAGTTGAATGAGCTTTCGCTGACTCCGGATCTATCCTATGAAGCTTGTGTTAACTGCCCTTTTTGCTTTGTTACTGAGTTTCCGCTCTGAAAGCTGCACCTTGCGTATGGGGATTGAAACCAGCTTCGCGCCCTACATTATTCAAACAAAGGACAGCTGGACTGGCCTGAATGTGGAGTTACTGACCCGTCTGGCAAAAGAAGTGGGTTGTAGCCTGGAATTTATTCATAGCCCCTGGTTGCGATCGCTCAAGTTGATTGAACAAGGCGAACTGGATGTACTGAGCCACTTAAGTTACAACACCGAGCGCAGCCAACAATTTGCTTTTATTGGTCCGCATCAGCAGGAAATCATCTATCTGGTCGGCAAAACTGAGGCATTTCCTGGTTTAAGCAACCTGACACAACTCAAGCGCAGCGGCACATCAGGCATTATCGCCTTGCTCAATGGTGCTTATTACGGCGATGAGCTGGACAGCATTTTAAACGATGCAAAAAATCGCACCCGCTTTGTGTTTATTCGTGGCAATGAAGATAAGCAGGCGCTGCTACTGAATGGCCGTGTGCATGGAGTGTTGGAAGATATAGTGGCTTATCATTACTGGAAAAAGCAGGCGGGTTTATCGACAGTAGGTTTAGAACCTTTGTTTGAGGTGTATCAAAGCCCGGTGTATTTTGGCTTTAACCGCCACACACTAAGCCCGGAGCGTTTAGAGCAACTGGCCAAAGCCTGGCAACATTTATACGACAATGGCGAACTCGGCCGCATAGTGCAGCGCTATCAACTGGTCGAGTATCAATTTAGTTTGCCAGCTCCTGCTTCCCGCTTGCCGCAGTAACCCCCCTCCTTTTAAGCACCGCTTTTGTAACCGTAAAATAGGCTGTAAAACTCAAAAAAATCCCCGCAGATTGGCGGGGATCTTTTAGAGCTATTTAATCGAGTCGCCAAAAATTAAGGCAGTACCTTTTTAAATGGCTTCACTACTGAATTCGCGTACACACCTGCAGCTATGTATGGATCTGCAGCTGCCCAGGCTTTGGCCTGTTCTAAAGATTCAAACTGCGCCACCACTAAAGAGCCAGTAAAACCTGCTTCAGCCGGGTCTTCCAGATCAACAGCTGGCAATGGGCCTGCAATTAATAAACGGTTCTGTGCTTTTAATTCCTGCAAACGGGCTAAATGCTGTTCACGCACTTGCTTACGTAATGGCAGACTATTTGGCACATCTTCCGAACAAATCATGTAGTACATCAGCGACCTCAACGAAAAGGAATTATCTCGCGGCACCTTAGCAGAAGCGCAGCTGCAATCCAAGCCAACAGTGCCAGAATCACAGGCTCAAACAGCGTGCTGAAACTGAGTTTTGCGCTCGTTGTAAAAGTCGACCATTTGCTGCATCACTGTTTCCTCGTAAGGTTGCAGGCTACTTAGAATCATACGTTTTTCGCCGCGACCTATGACTTCACCATTTTCCACCAACTCAAAACCTAAGCGGGCTAAACCACGTTTTCCTTCCACTGTTAAGTCGTTGTGAGCTAAACGTAATTCAGGTGATGTGGCTGAAAAGCGGTCAAACTCCAGTGTCATGCTTTCGTAAATCACCAGCGGGCGCTGTGCGTTAATCATCACCTGATGCTGCTTCATTAAAGGCTGCAGAATATGCGGGAAGTTTTGGCCAGAGAAACGTACATAGTCTTTCACTAACGACTCGATATAGGCCAAATCGTGAAATTTTTCGCCTTGCTGACGCAAAATCAGATAATTTTTTTGCTGTTGATCACACAAGCGCCATTCATCACCTTGTTGCTCTGAGTGCAGCAACACGTCTGAACTGACCATGCCAGCGAAAGTACAATGTAACTTTTGAGCTAAACCATGTTTGCTGACCATATGGGCAAACAACAAATCACCTGGCACACAGAATCTTTTACTGTCGGCGTCGTGGATAGGGTTAAAATCTGTAGCGACTTCCTTGGCAAAGCGGCAGGCCTGCTGACGGCTAAAACTGACTTCGTGGTTATGCTCACTAATAAACTGCTGTAAAAACATGGATCCCCGTCCTGACGACTATCGAAGTGGTGCAGTGTACCTCAGCACGCGAACTGAATTGGTCCAGCCAGTCAATTAGCTCGCCAATCCGCTTTGACCAGGCCCGCGCCGACGTGAGACAAATAAAAAGTTGCCCTGTGGTTTTTTCGCCTGAGTTTTGGCATCACTGGCCAGCGCAGCCACATCATGATGACAAACACATAACCTAGGATCGGGCGACACCACACCAACAGCCAGACTGAGCAAAGGATAAAACACCTGCTCACCAGTACGGTTATGACTACGAATCCCCCCCGCTTGTACATGAGCACTTTCATAGTAAAACAGCACTCGCTCAGCAAACTCATTCAGTACTTGCTGACAGAGCTCCTGCCAATTTTCGCTGGTGAAGATCACCACAAAATCATCGCCACCGACATGACCGACAAAATGGCCACCTGCCCCTGCTATGCTGGTTAACAGCTCAGCGACAAGTTGTATCACTAAATCCCCTTTGCTGTAACCGTAAGTATCGTTGTAGGGTTTAAAGTCGTTTAAATCAAAATAGGCGATATGAAAGCTTTTACGTCGTTGTAATAATCCGTCAATTTCGCGGTAGATCGGCACGTTGCCAGGCAGTAGGGTCAGGGGGTTGGCATAACGCGCATTTTGTAATTTACTTTCGGTAATACGTTTGAGTAAAGCACGGACCGAACCTAAGCCCAGATACTTTTGTTCACGGGTGACAATAAAATACCAGCTCCCTTCATCGTC
>NZ_JAIWOI010000163.1 GCF_020217005.1 Rheinheimera sp.
CTGATCCGTCACTTGCTGGCTAAGCTGATCCAGTGTGCTGTTCTCATCCACTATTACCGCATCTTTATCCATCAACGCCTTCACACTTTTCTTTTCGTATAAAGCGCGACCATAAGGGCTTGAGAAGAGTTCAAATAGAACAGACTTTTGCACTATGCCTACAGGCTGCTCATCCTCTACTATGGCAAGACTAGACCACTGTGGATTTTTACTAAATAAATCAAACAACTGCGCTACTGTGGTTATACTTGCGACCGCAGGCACGGACAACAATAAAGCCCCTACCTGCTCAGTTGAACTCGGTGGTGCACTCCCCTGATTTGGGTTCAGTTGATAACTACCTGTCACCACAGCACTCATCACCGCATTGGGACGACCTAATAAATAGCCCTGGCCATAGTCAGCGCCCAGTTCCTGACAGAGCAGTAATTCTTCCCTGGTCTCAATACCTTCAGCTACTACAGCCGAGCCTGTACTTTTGGCTAAGGCAATAATACTGCGGACAAATTGTTTTTTTGTTGGGTCAGCATGCACCTGGCTGATAAAATAACGGTCAATTTTAATCAGGTCTGGCTTAAGTTCAGACCAAAGCTTCAGACCAGAAAAACCACTGCCTAAATCATCAATGGCTATACGAAAACCCAGCTCCCGGTAATGATGCACCGCATTAATCAGCACGCTGGAATCATCCACCTGATATTGCTCTGACAACTCAATGACCACCCGACTTGGGTTGAGTTGATATTTGTCTAACAAAGCCAAGGTTAAACCGGACGGGTGATCGTTGGAAAGTAATAACAGTGGATTGACGTTTAAATACAAATCGCCCTGAACACCAGCTGCAGCAAAGGCCGCTATGCTCAGCTCACGACAGAGCATCTCAAGCTCAGGCAATAACTGGCACTGATGTGCCACTTTAAACAACACCAAAGGAGAATGCAGTGGACTGTCAGATGGGCCACGGATCAGTGCCTCATAGCCTTGAATATAGCCTGAGTTAAAATCCAGTACAGGCTGAAACAGCGGCTGCAACTTACGCTGCTGTAAAATACTGACCAGTTCTTGCCTGTAACTTTCATCTGTCCACATCTACTGCACTCGCACAACTTGAGTTAATAGCCGAAGTGTAAGAAGGCTGTGTGACATTCATATGACGATGCCACGAAAGGTACAACATGGCGCGATTTTCGCAGGAAAAACCCAGGCATTTGTGTTTGTTGTCAGAAATCTGACAGTTCAAAGCACAAAGCAGGCACATTCGCTTGACCCTGCCCTGAGCCTTGGGTCTAATAGCGCGCTTTTTTAAGACCGGATTTTGTACTTATGACCACACCACAACTTTTCAGCCCGGAGTTTAACGGCATCGATGATTTAACTTTGGCTGAAGTAGATGCCAAGTTGAAAGAACATCAGCAGTTATTGCAGCTTCTATTGCAGTCACCAGGCGCTGAATTGTCTTACTTGCCACCGAAAGACCAGAGCAAAGCTCGTGGCGACTTCTTATTAAAGAAGGACGCAGAACTATTATTTCAGCAGGCTGTCACCTGCACTGAACAGCAGGATGTGCATCAGGCTGCCACACTGTTTTGTCGGGCAGCTTATATGGGACATCTGCAGTCTCAGGTCCTGTTGGGTCATTGCTATTTAAAAGGCGCCGGAGTACCTAAATCCGCCGTTTTTGCTTACAGCTGGTTTATTCTGGCGGCTTTGCAACAAGACACCACAGCGGAACAGGCTTGTACAGTACTGACTAAACATTTAACACTGTTGGATCAACAACAAGCACAACAATTAGCCGCTGAGCGCTTTGAAAAAATTACCTTACAAAACAATAAGTAATAACTAGGCATTAGATGAAGCACAAAAAACAGGCAAAAACTTTATAAAAAGAGCTTGCTTTTTAAACAGCGGAAAACTACTGTATATCCATACACTGTAAATACAAACAGTATTGGAGCATCACTATGTTGAATTTAAACAAAGCAGTTCACAGCTACTCTTTACTTAGCCAAACTCAGTTACAACACAAAACTGGTCAATCCGCGTTTTATCACAAATTGCAGGTTACCACAGGTCAATTAGCCCTACCCGAATTGCTGTTTATTATTCAGCAACACCAACAACAATCAGGTTGGGTGTTGTTATTGGCACCTAACCAGTTACCAGATAAATCTACTTTTAGTGGTTTCGATTTAGACATGTCTAAAGTGCTGGTGATCCAGCAAAAGCAAATCAGCAACATTGATACCGTATTGTGCGACGCATTAAGCAGTACAACCTGTAGCGCTGTTGTTGTATGGCAAGATCAATTCAGTGAAAGCTCGCTGCAGCACTATCAACAATTGGCGGAACAGCATCAAACTTGTTTTTATCAGTTAAGCAGTGATGTAGCACAGGTTCAGTCTGCGAAACAACGTCTTGCTGTCAGCCACTAATGCAGGCCTGCAGTCAGTCACAAGCTGTTTTATCAACAGAACTGGCTTGGTCTTGAAGGGCATTTTGCTTACACTAGGCTCAGATAAAGTTTATATTGATTGTTTTGGCCAGAGTTTTTCATAACGCTGTCGCTGAATAATCAAAAGCAGTGTGAGATTGTAACGATTATGGCGTCTTTTTTGTGTTATTGCGGATCAGGTAAAGCTTTTATTTCCTGTTGCGACCCCCTGATCTGTGGTGTGGCTTTTGCCCAAACCCCTGAACAACTGATGCGTTCACGTTATAGCGCTTATTGCCATCATGATAAAAATCCGCAGTGTTATGACTATATTTTGCAGACTTATCACTCGAAGGTCCGCCCGGAACACAGCCAGTCTGATATAGCAGACTTCGCAAAAGCTGTGCGTTTTATCCGTTTAAAAATACTGGACGATGCAAGCTTGACAACAAATCAGGTACATTTTGTTGCGACCTATTTAGTTGGAGATAAGTTAGAAGTGCTGGATGAAGTCTCAGATTTTGAGCTGGAACAAGGCCACTGGATGTATTGCAGTGGTGTATTAATCAAACATCCGTCGATGAAACTATCCCGTAACGATGTCTGCCCTTGCGGCAGTGGTGTTAAATTTAAAAAATGCCAGCATCCGCTTCAGGCCTGTAACTGATTGAGAATTTCATACAAAGCTGTGGGATCAGCCTGCATCATTTCTGGTTTCTGTTGGTTCAAATGACGCTTTGCATGCAAGCTTAAGCCCGATTTCACCTCATCAGGCAATTTGTATTTGTTGTCTTCCATCACCAAAGGTGCGCCTTGCAGACAGTGCATTAAATGCAAAGCGACAGCGCCACCTTGTTGAAAAGCAGTGGCCTGTTGCTTTAGGTGCAACTCATCCGCAGGTAAAAATGAAAAGGGTCTGGTTTGCTGTATACCAAGTTGCTGATACAAGTCAGGCTTAAATCTCGCTTCCTGACCATCAGGTGTATAAAACTGCGCGAATTCTTCAACAGCAGGCGACAAAAATGCTAACCAGAGAGAAAAATCGCTCAGGTTATGTTGTTGTATCGCCTCATTTAACCGAACACCGGTTTGCCACTCATTAATCAGCATAAAATCTGCACAAAAACATCTTATTGTTTGCTTTATCGGCAGTCAGACAAAAAAGTTAAGTAATTTCCTTTACATCAAAATGTTTTTTGATAAGATGCGCACCACACTTGTGGAGGGGTTCCCGAGTGGCCAAAGGGATCAGACTGTAAATCTGCCGGCACTGCCTTCGAAGGTTCGAATCCTTCCCCCTCCACCATTCTCTTCCTGCGTTAAAGTTCCAGTGTAAGTCGCTAAATTTTCCTTGCTAAAATCCAACATATTATCAACACTTGCGATAATTGAATCGATAGGTTTGCTGAATGTCGTACAAAACTCTCGAAAATCTTCGAGTCCTTATTGTTGATGACCAACGCCCCTTCCAGTTATTGCTCAAAGGCATACTGTATTCAATGGGCGCGACCAATATTGCCTTTGTCCTGACTGGTGAACAAGCGTTGTGGAAATGCATGCACGGCTCATACGACGTATTGTTTGTAGATTACAACCTAGGTTCAGGTAAAAACGGCCGCCAGCTATTAGAAGATTTGCGGGAAAAAAAGCTGCTACATCCAGGTGCCGTTTACATGATAGTCACAGGAGAAAATCAGGTCCCTATGGTCGTAGGGGCCATTGAAGCTGAACCTGATGATTACATCATTAAACCTTTTTCACAAAGTGTACTGCGCACCCGTCTGGTTAAAATCCAAAATAGAAAGAAACAGCTGGCACCAATTTATCAGGCTATGTTTGACGACCAGCCGGAACTGGTGATCGAAGCCTGCAAACAAGAACGTGAAAACCACAGCCGTTACCATTCTTTGTGTGGTCGCATACAGGCAGAAACTCATCTGAAACTAAAGCAATATGACGAAGCTGAGGCTTTATTGTCTGAAACCTTGGCATTCAGTCGCACGAACTGGGCCTTGTTACTGCAGGCTCGTTTGTGTTTTGAGCAAGAGCGCTATGATGAAAGTATGGAGTTATGTAACGAAGCTATAGACACCAACAGGTATTTTGCCGAAGCTTATGATCTCAAAGCCAGAAATTTAATAGCTCAGGGCTTGATGGAAGAAGCGATGGAGGTCATTTCTCAGGCCATTGTGATTTCTCCTTTTTCTGTCAGCAGGCAAAATCTGTTAATGGATATAGCCCGCAGCATGGATGACCTGGCAAGTCTGGTGCAGGCCAGCAAACAAATCTACGAAATTACCCGGCGCTCAGCACGTCAGGAAGTTGTACACCTGCTTAACTATATTCGCACTGTGATAGACGCAGCCTCTCGCTCTGAAGAATTAAACCAGCGCAACAAGTACCAGCAAGAAGCCTTAATGGCCATTCACAGAGCAAAAAGGGAAGATACGGTCATCCGTGACTTTGACTTCGAATTGTTCGAAACTTTGTGCCAGGCACGGTTGGAATCTTTAAGTGGCCAGCAGTATTTGGCGAAAAAGACCTATGCAACTGTGTCGGATCGTGTCGCGGCACAGATGGCTCCTGAAATAGATCCTGAGCAACCAGATGAACTCCCACCTATCCCACATTGCGCCGCTGACGCCGTGCTGCTGTTGAATCAGATAGGTGAGTTTGAACAGGCGTCAAGCCTGACTCAGAAACTGCAGGCATTGGCCGGTGCTATAGATCCTCTGTTGGAAAAACTTTTCAGCGAGCAACAAAGCCGCTCCTTAAGCCGCCAGACCAGTTTCAATGAATTAAACAAACAAGGTATTCAGTTCTACAAAGAAGGCAATTACGAACAGGCTTTATTACGCTTCGAACAGGCTTTAGAAGTAGCGCCTATGAATACAGGTAGTGCGTTAAACTTTATTCAGACCGCGATCCAAATGATGGCAGACCCAAAACGGAAGAAACCCCTTGAGTTAGCCGAAAAATGCCGTAAGACGTTCAGAATAGTGGATAACATGCCTTTGCCAGAACATCACAAAATACGGCATCAGGAACTGCTGCAGCAGTTTAATAAACTGAAGGAAGAGAAACGCTACAGCCGCTAATCTGCGTCGAAGCGGCTGTTTTCTTCAGGTCTCAGTAATCCAGTTGCTGACTTAGGTCTTTCATTAAGGCACTGGCACCTAAGCGCATATACTGAGCTGTTGCCACCTCACCTGTCAGTTCTTCAAACAAACTGACCAGCTTTAACGCAAAGTCCACCGACCGCACACCGCCTGATGCTTTAAATCCAACGCGGCGCTCTGAGGCAGCTATTACTGCAAGCATAACACGTGCGGCTTCCTCTGTGACTCCAACTTTGACTTTGCCTGTAGACGTCTTCACAAAATCAGCACCTGACTCTATCACCAGTTCTGTAGCTTTACCTATCTGCTGACAAGTACCTAATTCACCTGATTCAATGATGATTTTTAAACAGTGCCCCGTTGTTGCGTTGCGCACTTGCGCTAAAAAGTCTCTTACTAATTCAGTTTGACCCGACAATAAAATCTGGTACGGCAATACGCAGTCAATTTCATCAGCTCCAGCTGCTAATGCTGTTTTTATTTGTGCAAGAACCTGCACCAAAGGTAAAGCTCCTGACGGGAAATTAACAACAGTTGCTAATTTCACTACCAGCTTTTTTTGCTGCAGAAAATTTTTGACCTGAGTCAGATAGTCAGGGTAAACACAAATAGCGGCAGGTAACAGTGTTGTGCAGGCGAGATCCTGCTCTAGCCATTGCTGCATAGCAGCAGCATCATCCTGATCATTTAAACGGGTTAAATCTACCAACTTTATCAGTTGTTGTATACGCAGAGGGTTTGTCATGCTGTTGTCCTGAAGTAGAAGAGTGGCTCTAAACGGCCAATTTGCTGTTAATTCTGTTCGCCCCATAGGCAAGTCGCAGCGAATTAAAGCAGAAAACACCATCAGCTGGAAAGCCTGCACTCCTGATTAAGCAACGGAAACTGCAAAGCAAAGTGCACAGATCAAAAAAACAGAAATAAAATTGAATTTTTTCAGCTGTAACGGGTCAGACTACCTGAATCATCTTTCTATTCTCCCAAGAAGTAAACTTTGCCGGCCTTATGGTCGGCTTTCTTTTGTCACCTGAGAATAAATCCCCCAGATACAGACGCGGGGCTGATCGGGGAGAAATGTTTAGATTTTATGTAAAACTGGACAAAGTCAAAGTTATAACTGCATCCAATGCTGGTTTTGCTTTAGCCAAAGCCTGGCTTTGGCTGCGTCTGAATTAAATTCTGCAACTAATGCCCAAAAATTTTTACTGTGATTCATGTGCACCAGATGTGCCAATTCGTGCACTACAACATAACGGGCTACCCAGGCTGGTGCCATTAAAAGACGCCAGTTAAAACTCAACAAGCCCGATGAATCGCAACTGCCCCACTTTGCTTTAAAGTTACACACCCGCACCTGTCTGCTTTGCAGGGACATGCGCTGCTGCTCATGCAATACTTGCTGCGAAAACCACAGCTGCGCCTGTTGCATATAAAAGCCTGTTACCAGCTTCTCTATCCATTTATGCTGACTATCCATTTTATTTCGGTGCGATAGCTGCAACCACAAGCAATCACCATCCAGACTAAATTGATTCACCGAGTCCTGTACAATTTTCAGCTGCAATTTGTCGTCAA
Source organism: Rheinheimera sp. (assembly GCF_020217005.1). Classification (GTDB taxonomy): domain Bacteria; phylum Pseudomonadota; class Gammaproteobacteria; order Enterobacterales; family Alteromonadaceae; genus Pararheinheimera. The sequence continues at coordinate 7,129 of NZ_JAIWOI010000163.1, forward strand.
AAAATGGAATTTGCCCTTGTTCCAGCCAACCTGCTTCGGTCTGCTGTTGCTGCTGAAGATGTTTATCTATCCAGTGTTTTTTTTGCATAATAAGTTGCTGAATCAATTTCAGGTCGCAGCCGGCAGGAGCGCACACCCATAGCTGTCCAGACTGAATTTTCAGCTGAATACTACGCCTTTTGGCGGAAAATTTTAGTTGATAGGCGGGTAACTCAGAGTTCACAACATCAGACTCATCAGGGCAAAGGCATAGCTTAAAGTTTGTCGCCAGAGGGAGCAAGCAGCTGTTCACCCTCGAGCAGACAAAATGCTAGTATGCAACTCAGACGTTTTTACTCTCATCCGGATCAGAGACTCAGCATGAAAATAATTTCATTTAACATAAATGGTTTACGCGCCCGACCACATCAAATCGAAGCTTTACTGGCTAAACATTCTCCTGATTTTGTCGGTTTACAGGAAATTAAAGTGCATGATGATGAATTCCCGCTCGAAGAGATGCAGAAATTCGGTTACCACTTGTATTACTTTGGACAAAAAGGTCATTACGGCGTGGCCATTCTCAGTAAAAAGCCAGCTCAGTCTATGCTTTATGGCTTCCCAACTGACGCGCCAGATGCTCAACGTCGTATGTTAATTGGTACTTTTGCATTGGATAGTGGTAAAACTCTGACTTTATTAAACGGTTACTTCCCACAAGGCGAAAACCGCAGCCACGAAACCAAATTCCCGGCGAAACAAAAGTTTTACGCCGACTTGCAACAGTATTTAATTGAGCATCATAGCCCGGATGATTATGTCGCAGTGATAGGTGATATCAATATTTCTCCGGAAGATCTGGATATAGGTATAGGCGAAGCCAACGCCAAACGTTGGTTAAAAGAAGGCAAGTGTTCCTTTTTACCAGAGGAGCGGCAGATGTTGGCCACATTAAAAGGTTGGGGCCTGATCGATACTTTCCGCGCGTTGCATCCACTGGCTACAGAAAAATACAGCTGGTTCGACTACCGTTCTAAAGGTTTTGATGACAACAGAGGTCTGCGAATTGATGTTGTTATGGCCACTGCTCCTTTGGCAGCTTTGTGCACAGAAAGCGATATCGATTATGAGCTGCGTGGCCTGGATCGACCTTCTGATCATGCGCCTGTCTGGTCAAATTTCGATTTAAGTTAAGCTGATGCTCGCCGCATTTTGTCTGCTGTTGCTAGCGGCATTGTTGTTTAATGCGAATTTCTGGGACGAAATTCGCAGCAAAGCTGTTCCCTGGCCTGTAGCTGGTGCCAGTGTTTGCATATTGGCATTGCTATGGCAAACAAATGCGACCGTGCTGGACGCACTTTCCATTCATTTTTTGGCTCTGACCAGTCTGGTGTTAGTATTCGGTCTGCGTTTAAGTGCTTTACTTTTTGTTTTAGTGATGGCGCTGCAATGGCTAATGTCAGAAAAAGCTTTAGAGCAACTGCTGTGGACTCTGCTTAGTGGCTGGTTAGTGCTTGGATTAAACTACTTCGTTTATTTGCTGTGTTTTCATTATCTTCAGCGGCAATTGTTTGTTTATCTGTTTGTCGCAGCCTTTTTAAACAGTGCTCTGGGTCTGGTGGTATTTATGTTATTGCAAGCCTGGATCCAAGCCGAACACTATAGCTCGCATCAGTTGTATGAAGGATACCTGATATTTATACCGCTGGCAGCTCTACCCGAAGCCTTGCTTAACGGCATGGCAATGACCTTGCTGGTGGTTTATAAACCAGAATGGGTCTACACCTTTTACCAACGAATTTATTTGTCCGGTAAATAAAGTATTCAAAGTAACATCTATTGTAGGCGCAGCGAAAAGCTAAATCGACTCAGGGCCTTTGATCACCCTAAGTTCAGAAACGAAAGTGCACGATTAGTAATACCGCCGTTTTGCTCACTTAGAGCTATCAAAGCCAATCGCGTAGGAAGGCTTTATCCAGCTGCCCAAACGCTTGTTTTAGTAACAATGCTAAATCCGCGTACCGCAGCTTGTGTTGAGGATTTTGGGTTTGTAACCCCTGCTCCTGCATTTTTTGCTTAATTTCACCATACCAGCTACTCAAACCAGGCGGCAATTCGGTCTGGGCTCTTTTCCCAAGCCAATACCAGCCCTGAAGCGGCATAGACAAAATACATAACATCATAGTCAGGATCAGAGGCAATTGACTCGCGCCCAACAGATTAAACTGTACCAGAGCCCCCACAGCTGCTACTGCTGGTAATGTTTTTTGGGCAAAGTTTGTCATCCGGATAATTTTATTCTCCGGAAAAATCGCGTTTAACTCTAGTACCACAGGCCAGTCACGGCTGTACTGCAGCCCCGCTTTGAGTGTCGAAAACATAGCTGACATCGCAGGTACTCCTCTTGGTGATTGCTGTACTTACCACAAGTCGTTGATTCGGAGTCTACCCCCTGCTTCAACTATCGTCCAGCTTTGACAGAAACTAAAGCAAAAAGCGCTACGGACAGGAAATATTTATTGAAATCTTGCCATTAAAAATCAAACACAAAATTCATACATAGGGGTTACAAATGTTTTACGGCAAAATTTTCGGATTCAACAAGAAAACTCGCAGTTTCCCGCCTTAGCACAATTATTTGCGAAAGCGCCAACTAAACAAATTTTGTGCCATTAGTATTTTTTAATTAATTTCAATAACTTAAATCAATTAAACATAACAACACACAAAGTTATCCACAGAATCTGTGGACAACATAAACAAAGAAAACATAGGGCCTTCACCATTTTGCTGTCAGAATCGACATCGACTTATCAGCTTTTCATGACATTTTTATAGTGAATCCTCTGAAAAAACTATTTAGCAGCTAAGCCAACTTGATTTTGGTTTTTTT
>NZ_JAIWOI010000146.1 GCF_020217005.1 Rheinheimera sp.
AACGTGCTTTAACCTGCAAAAACGCCCGTCAGGGTTCTTTAGCTATTATCTGGTCTGTGGTTTTAGTGGTTCCTGTGACGCTGGTGTTTATGCTGATTGGTTTTTTACTCTATATCTTTTACCAGCGACCAGACCTGATGGCGGGGTCTGGAGCTGTGATGCACAGCAGTCAGTTCAGTGGTGAAAACATCACTGTCTTTATGTATTACGTTTTGCATGAAATGCCATCAGGCCTGCGCGGATTAGTCACAGTAGGTGTGATAGCCGCAGCCGTTTCTACCCTGACCTCTGGCTTAAACTCTATGGCTTCGGTGATTATTCAGGACCTGTATAAACCCTGGCAGCAACAAAGAATAAGCAAAACAGAACAGCACTATGTGCATGCTGCTCGCTGGTCTATGCTGTTTTGTGCCAGTGCTTTAGCCCTGATGGCTATGTTGTGTTATTACTGGCAACAAAGCAGTGATATGCCACTGCTGACTTTTGCGCTGGGAGTTATGGTGTTTAGCTACAGTGGGTTACTAGGCGTTTATGCCAGCGCGCTCTTTAGTCAGCGCGGCAGTCCGACCTCGGTATTGGCTGCCTTAATAGGAGGTTTTGTTATTACCCTGCTGATGCAACCTTATCTGCAAAGCTACTATTTACCTGCAGACTGGCAGTTTGATTTGGCCTTTAGCTGGCAACTCTGTATAGGTTTCGCTTGCTCTTTTGCGATTTGTCAGTTGGGAAAAAGCAGCTCGTCTGTGGCACACACTGAACTTAATGGCGTTGCAGCCTGATGAGTACTTTGCTGTTTATTTTCAGCCTGATAGCACTGCAGTGTGCTGCACAGCAACTGCAGACCGGAGCTAGCCAATTAGCGGCAAATCCACTTTTGTCTCCTGTGGCGTTAACAGGCAAACAGATTGGATTGGTGGTGAATCAGAGCTCAGTCACAGAAAAAGGTCATCTGCTGGATGAGCTTTTGCGACAGGGCTTCGCCGTAAAAAAATATTCTCTCCTGAACATGGTTTTAGGGGCACTGCTGACGCTGGCGCTCATATAGCCAACAGCACAGATCAAGCAACGGGTCTGCCGCTAGTGTCTTTGTATGGCAAAAATAAAAAGCCCACAGCTGAAGCCTTGCAAGGCATCGACCTGCTGATCTTCGATTTACAGGATGTAGGGGTGCGCTATTACACCTACTTATCAACCCTGCATTATGTGATGGAGGCGGCTGCAGAACAAAAAATCCCACTGCTGGTGCTGGACCGACCCAATCCAAATGGCGCTTACGTTGATGGTCCTGTGCTTGATAAAAGTTACCAGTCTTTTGTTGGCATGCACCCTATTCCACTTTTGCATGGCATGACTTTGGGCGAGCTGGCGCTGATGATCAAAGCTGAAGACTGGATCCAACAAGCAGAGCAGTTAGAGCTTTATGTCTGGCCTGTGAAGAACTACCAACGCGATATGCCTTATGATTTGCCGGTTCGGCCAAGTCCAAATTTACCTAATGCTCAGGCTGTAGCTTTATACCCATCTTTAGGTTTTTTTGAAGCCACGCCTTTGAGTGTTGGCCGTGGCACCAACTTTCCGTTTCAACTGCTGGGCTACACCAATCCACCTTTAGGCAATTTTGCTTTTAGTCCTGTCTCCAAAGCCGGAGCTGCACTCAATCCGCCACTAAAAAACCAATTGGTGCTGGGACTGGATTTACGCAAAGCAAAAGCCGGAGGTCTGAACTTAAGTTATTTAATTCAGGCGCAGGCTGTGTTTAGCAAACATCAGCTGAAGTTGTTTAATTCACCGGACTTTATGGACAAGTTAGCCGGCAGCGCCAAGTTGCGGCACCAGCTAGAACAAGGCTGGAGTGAAGCGCAAATCCGCCAGAGCTGGCAGGTAGATTTGCAAAAATTCAGGCAACAACGCAGGCCCTATTTGTTGTATCCGGACCCGAATTGATCAAGCCGGAAACAACTCTGCCATCTGCGTCAAAGTAGCGCCAGTCACCCTGTTAATGCGCCAGTCGTGCAGCATCACTGCACCTAAAGATTGATAGAAGTCGATAGCAGGCTGATTCCAGTCCAGTACAGACCATTCCAGTCGACCACAATCGCGCTCTACCGCCAGCCTGGCAAGATAAGTGATGAGCGCTTTACCTACGCCCACACCACGGCAGGCTGGTTCGACAAACAAGTCTTCCAGATAAATTCCTGGCTTGGCCAAAAAGGTCGAGTAATTATGGAAAAACAGCGCAAAACCAACGTCTTTGCCCTGATAATTGGCCAGCACCACTTCGGCAAAAGCTTTGTCGGCGAATAAGGTATCACGTAGTTTTTGTTCAGTGGCCACCACCTGATCCGACAGCTTTTCGTAGTCGGCTAATTGCCGGATAAAACTTAAAATAACAGGTACATCGGCCTCTGTAGCCAAACGCAGTTCAAGACCATTGATACGAGTGGAAATAATGCTCATCAGAACTCCTTGCTGTAAAAGTAAAAATGGGGTAAGAACACATTAGTTACACGTAACTAATGTGTTCTTACCCCATTTTCAGGAGGGCTAATTACTTAGCGCGGCTGCGGTATTCGTCAGTACGGGTATCGATTTCGATTTTGTCGCCGATTTCAACGAAAGCAGGAACCATTAATTCGAAACCTGTGTCCAGCTTAGCTGGCTTCATCACTTTACCTGAAGTGTCGCCACGTGCAGCTGGTTCAGAGTAAACCACTTCACGAACAACAAATGGAGGTAAGTCAACAGAGATAGCACGCTCGCCGTAGAATACAACTGAACACTGCATATCAGGAACCAGATATTTCAGAGCTTCAGTCATGTTTTCAGCTTCGATTTCGTACTGGTTGTACTCAGCATCCATAAATACATACATCGGGTCTGCGTAGTAAGAATAAGTTACTTCTTTAGTGTCTAACATAACTTGTTCGAACTTGTCGTCAGCACGGTATACAGTCTCAAGACCGCCACCAGTTAACAGACCTTTCATTTTCATTTTTACAACAGCAGCGTTACGGCCAGATTTGTTGAATTCAGCTTTCTGAACAACCATTGGCTCGTTGTTGACCATGATTACCTGGCCAGCGCGTACTTCTTGAGCAGTCTTCATCATAATTGAAATATCTTCTTGTTAGGAAAAATTGCGCGACATTATAAGTTTATTTTCAGAAAAACGCACGAGGTTGCTGGCAAGATCTTGCTGCTGAATTAAATATTCCTGCCATTTTTTATTATGCTTTTGAATTTGTTCAGTTAAATTGCTAAATAAAGCAAATTCTTCACTGATATCCTGTTCCAGATTCCAGGCCATATGCAACTTTTGCAGGCAGTCTTTTTGCTGTTCTGAGGCCTGCTGCAGGTATCTATCCAGAAATGCCTGTAATTTAATCAAATGCGCCTGTTCATCCTGGCGGTAAATTTGCCAGACAAAAGGCTTAGCGGCCCAATGAGCTCGGATCACCGAGTCTTCGCCACGAACAAAATTGATGTCGCAGCAGGCCAGAAGCTTGTCGTATTCTGGTTGAGGTACAAAGTCTAAAATACGAATACTTAGAGACTTAATATCTAAACGCCCGGTTTTTAGTTCGGAGAAAAGTTGGGTTAAATCTGTCGCCAACTGACCCTGAGGTACTAAGAGCAAGGTTGTTTGCTCCGCTGCCGCCAATTGGTTCAACCATGGCTCAATAGCCGCCTGACTATAAGCAAATAGTGAAATTTTTTGTTGATAGTCCATTGCATCTGCCAAGCCCAGACTGCACCAAAACTGCTGTTGCAACTCAGCTGTAGCACTGGTTTTCGTCAAAGACTCAATCAGCCCCTGCTCTCTTAACAAGCCGCCTGTTTGCGGTGTAAACCCTGGGAAAAAGAAATATTTTTGCAGAGGTAGTTGCGGATGAGGAGATGGCAAGGCATGACAGCCATGCACCCAATCCTCTGCCGACAGGTATTCCAGATTCAACCATAAAGGTTTTTCAGTAAACGAAGCCATCCAGTGTAAATAGCAAGAAGGAATAGTGCAGGCTAAGGCTTCAATTACCAGATCAGGCTTGTCTGCCTGGCTAAGCTCAGGCAATACAGCAGTCCAGTGCCGAATCAGCACTTGCTGCTGTTGCTGAGTTGCAAAATCTGGATTGATACCATGGCAAATTTTCTGAAAGCTGACTAAATCGTCCACCCATAAAGTAACCTGCCATTGATGTTCATGCTGCAACTGCCTTGCTAAGCGCCAGCAAATACCTATGTCACCAAAGTTGTCTACCACAGAGCAAAACAAATCACAGCGCATGCTTTACCTTTCAGATCAGTTGGCTAATTAAGGCTTTTAACGCCTTCGCCATTAAATACAGGCTGGCGATACTAAGCAGCAGGCAACCCCAAAGCAAGACCTGGTACCACAATTTATGAGCGCTTTGCCTGAGCTTTTGCCAAAAACCTTCGGGCTCTTGCCAGTCTGGAAGTTGCCTGAATAACAACAAAGTCAGCCAGGCCAGGAGCACCCAGCCAAGTAATACAACAGATAACAGCAAAGCCACCTCATACACCTCAGCCGGGCCTTGCAGTAGATAATATAAGCCAAAGCCAAGGGCATAAAACCCAAGCAACACCAGGCCAAAACGCCAGACATAAAGCCGTTGTGCCAGTTGCTGAGCTTTTTGCAGCAATTTCACCCTTTAGCCTCTTGCAATGAAATCGGATACAAAGGCACCAGCCCGGCCTGCCCTGTCATATCCGCGACCAACCAGATTTGTTCAAAAGGATGTTGAGCCGGGATCTGCAATAAATGTGGCGTTTGTCCTAACTCCTCCGCGTGCCAATCCGGATGAGCATTGCGGATCACCAACCACACTTTTTCAGAGTCATAGGTTTTTTGCGCTTTATTGCTAATGAGTTTATCCAGCGCATGCAACAAGCGCTCTGCAACCGGATATTGGCGAAGAGATTGCAAAGCGTCCAAAGTACCACCTTTGAGTTCACGTCCTAATATTTTCATTGCTTCGGCTTCACTGCCATACAAATGTGCGATCTCCAGATCCAGCCGCTGCTGCTCCAGATAACAAGATACATCTGGCTTAGCCGGCTGGTTATGCCAGATATGTTGCATCTTGATACCAAATTTATGCTGATAAAGCCGCATAAATATTCTGGCGGCCTGATGTTCGAGTTCTATTTTTTCGTCGATACTGCTTTTCATCACAACCAACAAAGTAGTGTTTCGTATAAGCTTGTATCTTAACGAAAAAAAGTCAGGTGTTTATGCATTTTTTAGTTGGTCTGATCATTGGTGTGCTGTTGGTTAGTCCTGTATCAGCAGCGGATGTGCCATGGACGTCATTACCGTCCAAAGCGGGTATAACTCTGAGTTACAGATACAATCCGCTGTTGGAAGTCAAAGCTAAAGCATTTTATCAGGCTAAACCTGAGAGCTTTTTGTTGCTACTGAAAGACACGCACTCGATCAGGCGCTGGCTGAAACAAAGTCAGGACGCCAGAATGCTGGCTGGCAGCACAGACCATCATTGGAGAGTGTATACCCGCTTTAAGTCGATTTGGCCTGTCAGTCCACGAGACATGGTGACTTGTGCCGATGTGCTAAGACTAAAAAGCCAACTACTGCAGATCCAGATCAGCGACTGTTCAGACTTGGTTGAGGAAAGCGCGGATTATGTACGGATAAGAAAGATCAAAGCGCTATGGACAATAGCAGTTCAAAAACAGGGGTTCGAACTTGAGTACCAGGGTAGCGCCAACCCTGGAGGTAATTTACCAGATTGGCTGGTGAAACAACTAACGTTAAGCTCATTACGCGCCAGTTTTTTGGCTTTTAACACTGAGTTGCATCGCCCCGCTTACCAACTAAACACTAAGCAAACTACTCATTAGTTTTAGCTTGTTGTTGCTTCAGTTGATCGTATGCACCTGCATTGCTGGCATTGTTGTACCCCATGCTTCGCAAAGTCTCCAGCGCTATTCCTGAGCGCCGACCGCTGCGGCAATAAAGTTTGATCTCCGCTGATTTATCAGCGCCAACAGCCTCAATTCTCTCAGCTATTTCATCATAAGGAATATTGATGGCACCTTCCAAATGTCCGGCCTGGAATTCCTCAGCAGTGCGCACATCTATCCACAAGCTTTGCGCTATCACCAGTGGAGCCCATAATAACAGTAACATCAGCAGTTTTTTCATGCCCAAATCCCTTGCCCATTGAGTAATAACACAACAATAAAGCAGCAAATTGCCACAGACAACAAACGCAGTGTAGACCAGAAACTTAACAAAGCCGCCAGAAGTAGGGTCAAAAATGCAGTGAAGGAATCAAAAAGTAGCAATGCAACCAATGAACCTGGCAGCAAAGGCAGAACATTCATCAGTTTTAAACTCAACCTTTGGCGTGATGTACAGCAACTCTGCCAAAAATAGTGCTGGGAGGCTAAATGCTGTTGCCAGAGTTTTTGCTGGGCATAACACAAAAGCGCTAAAATCCAGATAAATACCGAATTGATAAAAAGCAGAGCTTCAGCTTTTAGTTGTTGTACCAGCCAGTAGTGCCACAAGGCCAATACAAAAATAATCAGCAGTAACATTGCCTTATTTTTCTGCTCTCCAAAAAACCAAAACAACCAATACCGAATTAAACGACCAGCAGCATAGGATGCTCTGCTCAGGTACGCTAAAACCTCTCTTTCTATCAGCATCACAACGACTAAGGCCACCGACCAAAAGCTGGCTGCCGGCAACACAAAAACCACCAAAAGAGCCAACCAACTGGTTTGCCTGGTCTTAAAAAACCAGCATAACACCAACAACACCAGCAGTAATTGTATAGCGTCCAGCCATGCCATCGACTTTGAACTTAGCAGCAGATAAATAAATACGGGTAAGGTGAAAAACCAGAATGGCAGTTGATTCAGCAGCGCCATCAGCTTATTGCTCAGCCACGCAACTTTGGCAGAAGGAGCCAGACTTTCAACAAAGTATTGCTCTGCGACTGGTTTTTGCTGCCAGGCGACAGAGCCCTGCCAGCAGAACATAATTACCAGTAGCATTTGCAGATAAGGCCAACGCTCTGTGGTGCTCAGTTCCGGGTTAAACAACTGAAAGCCGAGTAACACCAAAGGCGCCCAAAGACCTAACAGCGCATGGCCTGCAACCAGCAACAACATAAAAGAGAATTGCTTCAGTGGTGCAAAAGCGTCCGAAGCCTGCTGTTTGAACAACTTATAACGCAGTAATAGATAAGTGCCCACCGGCCTTTAACTCCAGATGCTGGTTTATTTGAACGGCAAATTTCTGCGGGGACAAATGACTTGCGATCAACACCAAAGCCCCCCGCTGCTGAGCCTGCATTAAAGCTGCACAACAATAACTAAGGGCCTCAGGGTCCAGCGCATTAAAAGGTTCATCCAGCATTAAAAGTTGGGCTTGAGTGGCCAGGGCCAAAGTTAAACTTAACTTTTTTTGTTGCCCCAAAGACAACAACGCTACTTTTTGTTGCATCAAAGGGTCCAGCGCAAAAGCCCTGGCATGCAGCATGAAGTGGTCCAGCGCTATACCACGACAACGTGCAACCAACTGCAACACGCCAAGTACGGTATTATCCTGCAAAGGCGCTACAGCATCAGCACTGATGGCGACGAGCTGCTGGTAAGGGGCTGCTCCGACCTGATGCTGGTGAAATTTAATACTGCCTTGCTGAGCTTTATCCAAGCCTGCAATAATTCGCAACAAACTGGATTTACCTGAACCATTAGCTCCACTGAGCCAATGTAAACCTGGTGCTAACTGCAGCTCTAGATTGGAAAACAGCTGTTGTTGACCAAAAGCAAACCATAAATTTTGAATACTCAGCATTTACAATACCCACTCAGCGTAAAGCTCAGCCAATACAGGCATAATGGATAACACTAAAAGCAATGCCATCACCCAGTTAAAAATACGCTGATACAGAGGCTGATTTAATACAGTGCGTAGCAAAGCACCACAGGTTAACCAGACTCCGACACAAGGGAAGCTGACCAGTAAAAATGCTGCTGTAATTTGAGTCACATCCCACCAGGCGTTGCCAGAGACAGTAGTAAAAGCAGCGACTGCACCAGAAGCCATAATCCAGGCTTTGCCGTTGACCCACTGAAATAAAGCGGCTTGCAGAAAACTAAAAGGTTTGGCGTTTGAGCCTTCAATACTGCTGGGCGTGCTGGAACCTATTTTCCAGGCCAGCCACAGCAAATACAACACACCTATCACTTTGATCCAGATATGCAGCTGTGGAAAACGTTCAAATACCACACCAAAACCCAGCCCCACCAGTAACACCATCAAAGGGAAACCGAAACAAATACCCAAAAAATGCGGCAGGCTGGCCTTTACGCCATAATTGACGCCTGAGGACAACATCATGATGTTATTTGGGCCCGGAGTAATAGTGGTAGAAAAAGCGAAAAACAATACGGCGAAAAAAACGTCCACTTCAGCTCCTGGGTACAAGACTTTAATACGTTGAATCTAAAGCAGAACGGCGCTAAAACACAATATAAAAATAATTATTCCGGCTTATACCAGAGTATGGATTCGTTTAATGGCGTTTCTGGCGGCAACAATGGGTTCTTTAACTTCACCAGTCTGCGCTTGGATAGCTTCATCTCTTTCAGTTGTTGCACAAAATACTTCTGGAACAATAAATCAAAGCTGCCATCTTTTAACGCCAGGCGTAAACCAGTTTCAATTTTCTCCGCCAGCACAGGGTTTTTGTTAGAAACAAAAAAGTAGACTGCGCCCGGATAATGCAGCACCCAGTCGGTTTCAATATGCAGCCCCTGCTCAGCGAATAACTGCTGCTCTGCAGCTATCTCTAGCACACTGCGTGGAACGGCATCTACTCTGCTGTGCAACAACATCTGAAACAAACTCTGGTAGCTCGAAGCATTCAGCACCTTAAATTTATTCTGCCGCAACACCTCAGCATCAACCCAGTCATGGACCTGCGACATCATCTGCTGTTTCAGCGCAGTCTCGTCCTTCAAGGCACTGAACTTAGCCTGGTTCTCTCGTCTGATCAGTAATAACCTGTAGCTGCCAAGGCCTTTATATATGGGGATACGCACAGGTAACAAACGATGTTCCCGCTCGATGGAGGTCATAGTCCAGACCACATCAACTTCAACACCAGTTTCTAATAAATACAAAGCGCGGCTTTTAGACACAGAGGCAGAGGTAGATTGAAGAGTGGCTGTACTACCAGATTTTTTCAGCGCCAATTCAAGCAGCGCGATAGGATAATTGGAGCGTTTGTCCGCTGAATCTTCAATCGCCGGATAATGCACGACCTCAGAGGACAAGCTGTTGAACGGCAAAACCAGCAGACAAAGTATCAAGTAAAAGCAGGATCTATACATCAGGCTTATCCTGAAAAATGAACTGCTTAGAGTCTAGAAGAATTCGGGGCAGAGTAAAATTAAAGCCTTAGTTTTAATATCACTCTGCGCCCAATGCCCACTTTTAGTCTTCGAAGAAAGTATCGCGCAGCGCTACAGTACGGTTAAAGACTAAATGATCCGGTGTTGAATCTTTGTTGTCGGCACAGTAATAGCCTTCCCGCTCAAACTGGAAGGCTTTTTCTGCTTCAGCTGTCTTTAAACTTGGCTCAACCCAACCTGTTTTCACTGTTAATGAAGCTGGGTTAATTACAGCTAAAAAGTCTTCTTCAGCAGCAGGATTTGGCACTGTGAATAAACGATCGTAGATACGGAATTCAGCAGGCACAGCTTGTGAGGCTTCGACCCAATGGATCACGCCACGCACTTTGCGGCCATCGGCAGGATTCACACCCAAAGTCTCTGGATCGTAAGAACAAATCAGTTCAACAATCTCACCGGCTTCGTTTTTAATCACTTCGTCAGCACGAAGTACATAAGCGCCACGTAAGCGAACTTCACCCCCTGTCACCATACGTTTGTATTTTTTATTGGCTTCTTCACGGAAGTCGGCCTTGTCTATATACAAAGTACG
>NZ_JAIWOI010000164.1 GCF_020217005.1 Rheinheimera sp.
GTTATTTGATTTACGGCACTGGATACAAAGCGGATCAGCACAGGAAGTCTTCGCCAAATTTGTTTTTTTTCGTTACTATCCGCTCAAGTTCCTTTAAATGTTTTTACCCATGTCCAGCCATTTTAGTCAGTTGCAGTGGCACACCAGCCTGGATCCGTTATTAAAATTAAGGGTGAGAAGTCCGGTGGACGCCTTCAGTTACAACCGTTTGGCAAGCAGTGATGCATTGATGGCTTCAGGCTTGCAAGGCGACGGCCTTTGGCTTGAACTACGGGGTACTACTGTATTCAGTCCTTTTGCTGGCTCTTTTAGCAGAAAAAACCATACCGGCCAGCATCTGCAGTTTATGCATTCCAACGGCTTAAAACTGGTGGTAGATTTCCCACTGTATTGCCAATCTAAACATGGCTTAGGCTTTCATTGGCTGGTTGGTGAACAAGCTTTGGTTCAGGCGGGTCAACCGATACTCCATTATGATAAAGCCCTGTTAAGCCAGGCGGATCAGAGCTTTGGAATATTGTTACGGGTTGCTCCTCACTCCAGAATTCATAGTATTCACTGCCGAACGGGTTATCATCAGGCGTTACAGGATGACTTGTTGGCTATTCAATTGGTTAGCGCTTAGGATTACTTTATTTATGACTCGGATCTATGGCATTAAAAATTGTGACACTATTAAAAAAGCCCGTAAATGGCTGGAACAGCAGCAACTGCCGCATCAGTATATAGATTATCGTCAGGACGGTGTCAGTGCTGAACTATTAGCTCAGTTTATGCAGCAATTGAGCTGGCAGCAGCTACTCAACACCAAAGGCACCACCTATAGAGCATTGCCTGAGGCTGACAAACAGGATTTGACCACAGAAAAAGCTGTGCAACTGATGTTAGCCCAACCTGCCCTCATCAAAAGACCTATTCTGGAGCACAATGGCAACTACCACCTTGGTTTTTCAGAATCACAGTATCAAACATTATTTGGGACTTCCGCATGAGCACAGCAGTACTAGATCTGACCAAAGATTTAATCAGCCGCCAGTCGGTTACTCCTGAAGATGCTGGCTGCCAGCAATTGATGGCACAACGGCTGGAAGCTTTGGGTTTTACTATTGAGTCGATGTTTTTTGAAGACACCTTGAATTTATGGGCACGTAAAGGCCAGGGCAAACCCTTGTTTTGTTTTGCAGGTCACACCGACGTCGTGCCAACAGGTCCTTTGGAGCAATGGACCAGCCCACCTTTTGAACCCGAAATCCGTGATGGCATGCTCTATGGACGCGGTACAGCGGATATGAAAGGCAGTCTGGCCGCTATGGTGGTTGCTACCGAGCGTTTTTTGGCAACGAACCCGGAACTTACCGGTGATATAGCTTTTTTAATTACCAGTGATGAAGAAGGCCCTTTTATCAATGGCACCAAAAGGGTGATTGAAGTACTGGAAAGTCGCAATGAAAAAATTAAGTGGTGTTTAGTCGGCGAACCTTCCAGCACCAGTAAACTGGGGGACGTGATTAAAAATGGCCGCCGTGGTTCATTAACAGGTTATCTGACGGTCAAAGGCATTCAGGGCCATGTGGCTTATCCCCATCTGGTGGATAATCCTATTCATAAAGCTGCACCTGCGCTAGCTGAATTAGCCCAAACCGTGTGGGATCAGGGTAATGCCTACTTCCCGGCCACCAGTTTTCAGATTTCAAACATTCACGCCGGCACAGGCGCCACCAATGTGGTGCCGGGTGATGTACAACTGACTTTTAACTTCCGTTACAGCACCGAAGTGACCGCAGAGCAGTTGCAGCAAAGAGTGCTGGCGATTTTAGACAAACACGGCCTGAACTACAGCATCGACTGGATCCTCAATGGTCTGCCTTTCCTGACCGATAGTGGTGAATTAGTAGCAGCTGCTGTGCAGGCGGTACAAAAGGTCAAAGGTTATGCGCCTTCACTGGAAACCACAGGCGGCACCTCAGATGGCCGTTTTATTGCGCCTACCGGTGCTCAGGTGCTGGAGTTAGGGCCTTGTAACGGCACTATTCATAAAATCAATGAATGTGTGGCTGTGGCAGATTTAGAGCCTTTAGCCGATATGTATCAACATATATTACAGCAACTGGTCGCGAAATGAGTCTGGCCCGGCACCTGACAGGTTTTGATGAAACTGCGCTGGTTGAACTGGAGCAGCGTCATCGCTTATTACCGGACGTCAAAGCAGCCTATCAGCGAATGAAACAGGCTGCTGCTTTGGATGGTATTGAGTTAGCTCTGGTGTCATCGTACCGCTCTTTCTCTCAGCAAGCCCGGATATGGACTGCCAAGTACACAGGACAACGCCCTGTCTATAACAAAGCACAACAGCAAGTGGATATCCATACTTTAAATGGCTTCGCAAAAATTGAAGCCATTTTGCTGTATTCCGCTTTACCTGGTGCTAGTCGCCATCATTGGGGCACGGATTTGGATCTGTTTGACAAAGCCGCAGTGGCTGAGAATTATCAGGTGCAGTTACTGGATGCTGAATATCAGAGCGGCGGGCCTTTTTATGCATTGGATCAGTGGTTAAGCCAACATGCGGCACAGTTTGGCTTTTTCCGTCCTTATCAGCGCGATCAGGGTGGAGTCGCCAAAGAAGCCTGGCATTTGAGTTACCGTCCTTTGGCGGAAGGCTATTTAAATAGCTTCGACGAGGCTATGCTGTCTGATGCCATAGCCCAAAGTGAACTGCCGGACAAAACTCTACTACTTGAGCATATACCGCTGATTTTTAAGCGTTATGTTTGCACTATTTGTAAGGACTAACCATGACAGCAAGCTTCTGGTGGATTTTAGTAGTAGCGCTTGGAATTATTCTCGGTAATTTGTGGCTCATTCGCCGCAGCAAAGGGCCGGATGCCAAAGCCAAAACAGAAGTCAGTCAGAAAAAAAGCACTGAAGGTGGAGTCACAGGTTCAGTAGTCGCCAGCTCTGGCACAGACGCCAGTCGGATTAAACAAGTGGATACCGACCACCACAACACGTCAGATGGCGGATCTGACGGCGGCAGTGGCGGTGACTAAGGCTTAGCCCTTGTTATCGAAGCTGGAAAAACCTTTTAAAAAGCGTTGTAGCTGGTCTTTTAAGTTGGGTGGAACCCCCTGAATAATCAGCAGATCTTTGTCCATATCGTAACGGATCCGTTCGCCCAAATGCTTTTGCTCAAAGCTGATACTGACGCCACCGCCAGCGCCTGAAAACTTCACCAGGGTTTTTAACTCTTTCACATCGACAGGAAACTGCTCTGGTACTTCAATATTCTGCTCCGCACAATAGTCAGTAAAAGCGCGGGCATCGCTGCTGTCGATGGTGGCTGACAGTTCCTGCAAATGCACATCCAGACCTTGTTTGCTTTGCTCCTCGCAGTATTCATAGACTTGCTTGCGTACGGCAGACTTTTCGCTGGCATCGTAATCCGAGGCCGATAAATACTCTTCGACAGAAGCCAGCACTACTTTACTTTGCTCTTTCGCCACTATACCTTCGGCGCAACCTAAGAAGTCGAGGAAAAAGTCGGCGACTTTGCGACCTGCTCTGCCACGAATAAAAGAGATGTATTTGTTTTGCTCCGGGCTGGTTTGGTATTCGGTTAAATCGATACGGGCGGCCAGTTGCATCCGGGCTATATCCAGATGCTGATCAGTGGACAGCAATAAGTCCGGTGTCACACTAAAGTGATCTTTACTGCCCAATAATGTCACCAACACATACTCCGTAGCCAGATAACGGTAATGACACAGCATAAAATAGCCAGTTTCCTGAATTTGATGCTGCACCAGTTGCACTACTAATTGACTGGTTGCTTGTTCGGCCAGTTGCAAAAAACTGCGTTCCTGAGCTTGCCACTGCGCCAGTGGCAAAGCCATTCTGTCCTGTAAATCATCGGAAAAAGTGGCATAACCTTTGGCCGGTTTGCCATTGTAGGCTAAATGCAGTTGCTCAATTAAATGCGCCACAGATTGTGATACTGGCACCAACTCCTGACGAAACTGCGCCTGTAACTGCTCACTTTCCGTACTTTCGATAAAATTTATTGCCAGATGCAACACATCGACGGACATATATTTTCCTGTTCTTCGCTAATTCTGCTAGTATTCCCCGCTGTTCCATTTTATTTCGAGCAGAGACCTTCATGCCTATTGTATCAAAGTATTCGACCGACCAAATTGAAAAGATCGTAAACAGTATTCTCGATCAGTTACGCTTACAAGACGCCAGTACGGAATTGAGTCTGATGTGCTTAGGCAACACCATCAGCCATATCATTAACACCAGTGTCCCGGCTGCTCAACGTTTAGATGTGGCCAATCATTTTGGCCAGGCGCTGAAAGACGCCGTTAACAGCAAGAAACAATAACTCTATGGTGTTGGAACAAAACCTGTCATTAGTCAATAAAGTAAACCGCCTGCTGAATTGGGGGCACTGGTTTACTTTTTTTAATATCCTGTTGGCACTGCTAATCACTGCAGCCTACTGGTGGGCAGAACCATTGCCACAAAGTGTCACAGGCTGGTTTTATCTGCTGACCACCTGGTTGGGGCACACCGCTTTTTTATGTTTCCTGTTTTTTATTCTGACGATCTTCCCCGTTACCCTTATTTTTCCTTATCAGCGTCATGTACGCGGTATAGCTGCAGTCTTAGCTACAGTTGGTCTGGTTGCACTAATTTTTGATGCTTATGTATATCAGGCGCTTGGGTACCATGTTGGCAGCGCATCCAGCGAACAAACTATTGATTTACTGCGCCAGCAAGTTGTCACTAACCTGCGTAATTTTATTCTGATCACCAGTGTGGTCGCAGCGTTGTTATTGGCGATAGAGTTAGTTCTGAGTAACTTATGCTGGAAAAAAGTACCACGGCTGCAAGCCTCTGGTGTGGGCCAACCCGCACTTTATGTGTTTTTGGGCTGCTTTGTTGCCAGCCACAGTTTACATATCTGGGCTGACGCTCAGTTAGAACTGGATGTGTTAAAACAGGATAATGTTTTACCTTTTACTTATCCCGCCACCGCTAATACGTTCTTAGCCAAATACAATGTGCTGGATTTATCCAGATTAAAAGAAAGCAAAGCTGAGCAGCTGCAACGGCCAACCAATTGGCGTGAGCCAGCCGCCTTGCAATGCACCAGCCAGCAGGTTGAACCTTTAACTGTACTGATCCTGCCAGCTTTGTCGGCAACAGATACAGAACTGTTGCTGCAACACAACTTTAAGGCACATCAGCAACATTTTGCCCCTGTTGAGACTCAAAGTGCATTGCTGAATTTGCTGTATGGCAGCATGCAACTGAAAAAGGATATGGTTTCCGCTTTGCAACAAGCGCCCAATTGGATGGAACAGTTACCGGCAGGAACTTTAAGTATCAGTGCCAGCAACACCGAATTTCAAAAACTTTTGCCCTGGATCCCCTTGACGGAAAACTCTGCCGTACCGGTTAAAGTAAAATTCAGCCTCGATTTGAGTTCAGAATTAGCGACAATTAATGCAGAGCCTAGCCTGATATTGACGATAAAAGCTGCAGAATCGCAATTTGATCTGGCTCCAGCGCAGCTTTACAGCAATTGGCCAGCCTTAAATAAAGTCATCTCAGACACAGTGACCCAGCATCTGGATCTGGTCCCAACCCTGTTGGCACAGATAGGTTGTCATAGCAACTGGCCCGGTGATAACTGGTTTAAGCCTTCAGCTTATCCTAAGCTGAATTTATTACCTCACCAGATGGTCAGCTTTAAAAAAGACAAAATGATTCTGGTGCGTGACGATGGTAGTTATGGCGTATGGTCCGCAGGTACTTTGGTGCCACTGAACGAGAAACTGGATATCCCACAACTGACCGATGCATTAAAACGAGTGCAACAGCACTAGAACCATATAAAAAAACCACCGCCAGGTGGTTTTTTTATTGCAAGGACTTAGGCGCTTTGAGGATCCGGTTCCGTTTTCCCTGTAACTCCAGCTCTGCCAGATGAAATAAATTGGTAAAGACCAAAGGCGGAGCTTCCCGCTGAAAAGTCTCGACAAAGGCAATGGCAGCCTCTGCTATCAGTTGATTCACCTTCTGATCATACAAAGAGTAGCCATCATAACTGTAGGGTTCGTCCAATTCAGCCAACTGATACTCCTTCTGCTTCCGCATAAACCAGTTGATTAAAAACTCGTACTCTTTCACATCTAAAAGTTCGCGACAATCCAACCCCATCAGGGTTTCTCCTTTAATTGCACCCAGCGCTGAAGGTGCGGCCTTAATTTTAAAAACACCCTATAAAGCCGGTCTGCACACCAGGTAACAGGCGGTATTCTCAGAAACAGACCCAGCATACGCCAATAGACAAACTGAGACCAGAGCATGCCAAAAGCCGCAGCACCTTGGTAATAATGCCGTCCATCCACCCGCACATGCATACGCGCCAGCGCACTGCATCTGTCCAGTCCTTGTGGCAACTCTGCGTTTGAGTCGGTCAAATCCAACCAGGTCACAGGTACCCGACTTTTCAAAGCACGAAAATAGTTAATCTCCCGGCGGCACAAAGGACAGCCACCGTCATAAAAAACTTCAAGTGAATTCATGTTTTGCTCCTGTTCGCCTGCTCTTTACGTTCCCAGTTGGGCTCAGGATCTGTTATGCAGGAAAAACGATAGCAGTGATTGGATTAATTCGTTTTCGCCAAAAAACAGCTCAGGCTAAACTCGTTAAAAATTCCGACTGCTGGATCGTATCATGTTAAAAACTATGACCTTTGCCGTATTGCACTTTTCCGTCGCCTTCAGCGTGACTTACCTGTTAACAGGAGATCTGCTGGTGGGTGGCTTAGTAGCCACCATAGAACCTGCCATTAATACCATTGCCTACTTTTTCCATGAGAAAGCCTGGGACCGGGTGGCACAGCGACAAAAACAGCATCATCAGTTGCATGCCTGAACCAACCACTCTGTCTGAGTAGACAAGCTGCATTATTCCAACGAACAAGGTACACTAGCGCCCTTTTGATTTGTTCTTCGGATTTGTTATGGCCTTAAAGGCAACCATTTTTAAAGCTAGCCTGGCTGTGGCTGATATGTCGCGCCATCATTATCAGGATTACAACCTGACTCTGGCCCAGCACCCTTCTGAAACCACAGAACGCCTGATGTTACGGCTGCTGGCGTTTGCCTTATGTGCCGAAGAAAATTTAACCTTTGGTAAAGGTATTTCCGATGACGATGAAGCAGCGTTGTATCGCCAAAATCTGACCGGTGATTACCAGCTGTGGATTGAACTGGGTTTACCTGAAGAAAAACGCTTACGCCGTGCCAGCCATAAAACAGAACAACTGTTATTGCTGGCCTATGGCGGCACTGCAGTAGACAAATGGTACAGCGCCGAACAAAAAGCCTTAAGTCAGTTGAAAAACCTGACTATTGTGGCAGTCTCCCCGGCTGATACTGCAGAGCTGGCTAAATTATGCGACCGCACCATGCAGTTACAATGCACTATCAATGAAGGCCAGATCTGGTTTGGAAATGCCGCCCACAGCGTGCAGGTGCAATTACACTTTATTCAACAGTCAACCCCAGCTTTGCTGGCATCGGAGTAATCACATGACCCAACTCGCTTTAGGCAAACTGAACAAACTGGCAGTGAAAAAGCAGGTCGAATTTGGTGTCTACCTCGATGGCTTAAGCTGGGGCGATATATTATTGCCTAAACGTTATGTGCCAGCCGGTACCGAGATTGGCACTGTGCTCGAAGTGTTTTTGTATCTGGATTCAGAAGATCAACTGATCGCCACCACAGAAAAACCTTATGTCATGGTAGGTCAGGTGGCGCAGCTTAAAGCTGTGGCTGTGACCAAGGTGGGTGCCTTTTTAAACTGGGGTCTGAAAAAAGATTTACTGGTGCCTTTTAGCGAACAGCAAATTCCGATGCAACTCGATAAATATTATCTGGTGTACTGTTATGTCGATAAAAGTAACCGTATTGTCGCCTCAGCCAAACTGGACAGATACATAGGCAAAGACAAGCCGGCATATCAGGCGGGTGATGAAGTTCAGTTTTATGTCGCCTCGCAGACTGACCTGGGTTATAAAGTGGTGGTTGATCACCAACACTGGGGTTTATTGTATAAAAATCAGGTATTTAAACCACTACGTATCGGCTACAAAGGCACAGCTTATGTGCAGAAAGTACGGGACGATTTACGCATCGACTTACTGCTGGATAAACCCGGTTATGCAAAAACTCAGGCTTTTACCGATGTGATTTTAGAGCGGTTAAAACACAAAGGTGGCAGCTTGCCTTTATCGGATAAAAGCAGCCCGGAGCAAATTTACGGCGAATTTGGCGTCAGCAAAAAAGTATTTAAAGCCGCCATTGGCGCTTTGTACAAAGCAGGCCAGATTGTGATTGAAGCAGACGCTATTCGCCTGGTTTAATTCTCCCACCCGCAAAGGGCCATTTGTAGGGGTCGCGGTTTGTCCCGGCCCCGTCTCCAGGCTCCGCGGTGTCATTCGACAGGAGGCTACAAGACCCGCCCCTACACATGCGTATAATTTAACGTAGCCATTTGACTGCATCTGCTGAGGGCAGAGCCTTAGCAAACCAATAACCTTGTCCTGCATCACAGCCCAGTTCTTTCAGCAACTGTTGTTGTAAACTGGTTTCCACTCCTTCTGCGACTACTTTTAAATTCAGAGTCTTAGCTAAAGCTATCACTGTGTTGACCACAGGATTATCCTGAATATGAGGTTTCATATTGGCAATGAATGAGCGATCTATTTTCAGTACATCCAGCTTAAACTCATTTAGATAACTTAAGCTGGAATAACCTGTACCAAAATCGTCCAACAGTACCTTAACGCCATGTTGACGCAGCTGTTTTAAGCATAACCTTGCCTGCTCTATGTTTTCAATCAAGGCCCGTTCTGTGATTTCTATTGCCAGATAGGAAGCAGGTACTCCGGCTTGCGTTAGTTTCTGAATCACAGAAATAGCAAAATCCGGTTCAGAAAACGCAAGGCCCGAAACATTGACGCTGACATAAAAAGGCTTGGTATACTTTTGTTTCCATTGCCTTATCTGTTCAATACTGTGCTTTAACACATAATGATCGATTAGACCTATCAAGCCATTTTTTTCTGCAAAAGGAATAAACTCATCAGGTGTGATCATGCCTCTGACCTGGTGAGTCCAGCGGATCAAAGCTTCAAAGCCGATAGTATCCTCAGTTTCGAGACTGATAATAGGCTGATAATGCAACATAAAATGCTGTTTTGCTAAAGCAGCTTTAATTTCAAGGCCTAATCTGAATTCCTGACTTTCCTGCACTAACATGTCAGCGGAATAAATCCTGTAGACACCGCGCCCATCCTGCTTTGCCTGATACATAGCAATATCGGCCCGGCGGATCAATTCATCGGCGGATTGTAATTGATCGGCAGAATTAGCCAGTGCTATGCCTATACTGCACGAGGTCAGCAGCATATGCTCACCAACCAGCAAAGGCTGTTGCAGCGATTGAATAATACGTTGAGCTACATCCGTGACGTCAGCCAGTCCTGTGACGTCTTCAAGAACTACAGCAAATTCGTCGCCGCCCAGGCGTGCTAATGTATCAGTTTGCCGCATACACAGCTTTAATACCCGGCCAACCTGAACAAGGAAAGCATCACCAACCTGATGCCCCAAGGTATCATTTACAGTTTTAAAGCGATCCAAATCCAGATACATCACGGCCAGATGATTAGCCGGAAAGCGCTGCATACGTTTAAATGCCTGACCTATTCTGTCCAGCAGCAGGCTGCGGTTAGGTAAGCCGGTTAAAGCATCGTGTAAGGCCTGATGTTGCAGACGTTTTTCCGAAAAAACCCGTTCCAGCGCATTGGAAATATGCTGGGATACGAAAATCATCAGCTCCAAATCCCGCTCGCTGTAGTGAATATTGGCGACATAACTTTGTACTACAACCACACCGCGTACTGTATCGCTGGATTGA
>NZ_JAIWOI010000165.1 GCF_020217005.1 Rheinheimera sp.
AATGGCACCCCTAGCCAGGATTCAGGTTCAGATCCATAAGCGTTGACATCATACGCCTGCTCAAACGCTGCGATATCTTTACGTAGTATCAATAAAGGTTTGTTAGAGCGAAATACATGGCCTGTCAGGCTGTGTTTCAGGATATCGCTGCTGTACACCTGATTTGGATTCATCTCGTCTTCTGTGTCAGCAAAATAGGGAAAATGCAATTGCTGTGCTTCTTCATCGAACAAGGCGATAAAGAAATTTGGAGCATAAATCAGCGAGTTAACGATCTGATGCAAGCGTTTATAAAAGCTGGAAAAATCATTAGCAAAATAAGAAAAGGATGCAATTTCATACAAAGCTTTTTGCAGGCGCTCTGCATATTCAAGCTTACTGACCGATGACTCCAGCCTGTCCAGCATTTGGGCTTTGCGCAGCTTACTGGCCAAAATGGAGGCGACCACTTCAAGAATCTGCTGATGTTCCGCGCTGAAATAATGGCTATGAGAGTGTTCGCAATCTATAACACCCAATACGCCATTTCCATCCAGAATTGGGACCACTAATTCAGACAAACTTGGCACTAAATCGGCTAAATAATGAGGATCTTCTCTGGTATCAGACACCAATACTGATTGCCGGATACTGGCGGCATGGCCAACCAGACCATGACCGACTTTCAGTTCAGCTATGCCTAAATGTGAGGGTAAATCTCTGGTGCCGGTTCCAGCTTTGCGGACCAGAGTTTCACCGTCTTCCGCCAAAATAAAAATGGCGCAATCGACAAAGCCAAGGCCAGCCACGACATGTTTCGCAGCATAATTAAGAATGTCATCCGCGCCCGTCAACTCATGCAGATCTATGGCAAACTGATTAATTAAGCTTAGTCTGGCATTTTCTTGCTGTAACAACTGGAGTTGAGCGTGGAGGTCACTGGTATCAGTTTCGGGCTGTAAAGTGGTCACGATCGTCATACAGACTCTGCTACGTTAATCCATAGAAAGTTATAAACGACCGTGCTTTATTAAGCAACGAAAAGTTATATTTTGTTCCTATTCAAAGGTTTGGTGAACACTAAATGCACAGCACTTGTAGCTCTTTCCAAAAACCCACCTTCGCAGTAACACAAATAAAAATGCCAAAGCCGGATGAACTGATCGTCATAACCCAACTGATGTAATTTATCCTTTGACGCCATAAAGTTATGACACCAATGCTGTAGGGTACGAGCATAATCCAGCCCTATGTCCTGCACCTGACGCAATACTAAATCTGTGTATTGTGCTACCGCATTGCTCATACGCTGAATAGAGGGCAAACAACCACCAGGGAAAACATAACGTTTAATAAAATCAACTTCCTTCACATAGTGATTGTAACGTTGGTCAGCTATGGTAATAGCCTGCAACACCATCAAACCATCGTCTTTTAACAAGCTTGAACACTTAGCAAAGTATTGATCCAGAAAGTCGTCACCAACAGCTTCAATCATCTCGATTGATACAAGCTTGTCGTAAGTGCCAGTTAAATCACGGTAATCCTGGAACAGCAAGGTGATTTGTGATTCCAGACCGGCTTCGCGGATTTTTTCAGCTGCATAGTCATGTTGTTCACGCGAAATAGTTGTGGTGGTTACCTTACAACCATAATGACGGGCGGCAAAAATAGCCATACTGCCCCACCCCGTGCCTATTTCAATCAGGTGATCTGTAGGCTTGAGTTGCAGCTTATCGCAGACAGACTTGAGTTTATTCTGCTGGGCCTGCTCCAGAGTGCAGCTGTCAGTGGCATAAACAGCGCTGGAATACATCATGCTTGGATCTAAAAACAACTGATACATGGCATTACCTAAGTCGTAATGCGCTGAAATGTTTTTTCTTGATTGTTCCTTGGTATTGCGATTACGCCAGTCCAGTAATTTTAAGGCAGGTTTACTTAAACGAGCCCATGCCGACTCCAACTTGTCCAGTAATGCTGAATTGCGGGCTATCAGTTGCACCAGCACTGTTAAATTATCGCAGCGCCACTGGCCAAGAATATAGGATTCACCGGCCCCTACTGAGCCCGCGAACATCATTTTTTGATAAAAATCCGGGTCAAGTACAGTCAGAGTACATTGCAACTCACCTTTGGCATCGCCCAACAAGGTTTTTTCCTGGCCTTCAACTAACTCAATAGCGCCGTATTGCAACTGGCTTAAATGATTCAGCACCAGCTTGCGGCAGGTTTTGTCAAACCAGCGTAAATTCTGAAAAGGGCATTGTTCGGTGATCAAAACCGTCATCTCGGTGTTTCCTTTGACTTAGGGTGGCCATAAACAGGTACTGCTTTAAATAGCAGTTTGACTGCATGCCAATAAATTCGTGTCATCACTTGTACGTTTTGCCATGGCCGGCGGATCAACAAGCTCTTTAGCTGGCTGAGACTAAATGGCTGTAATACTAAACGAAACCAGGCACTAAACACCTTTTGCTGATCTTTAAAATTAGCGATAGCTAATTCCAGTTCAGCTGAATTTGCCACAACAGTCCAGTGATATTGCATATCCATGGGATTAAAAGGCGAAACATGAAAGGCTTTATCATGCTGGTAATGCGATTTTTCTGCATTTTCAATTGGGACCAGATAATAGTGTCGCTCGTTCCAGGGCGTATTGCTGACTTCAGCTAACAAGGCTGTCAGACGCTGTGTCTCATCAAAACAATAGTACAAAGTCAAAGGACTAAAGTAATAACCCCAGTTTGCCAGCGGACTCAGCATACAGACTTTGGCGATGGCCTCAGTACAGCCCAGGCTTTGCACTTTCTGTTTGACAGTCTGAGCTAAATCCTCAACGCCAGGCAAATAATCTGTACGCCTGTAACTACAAGCAGCAAAACGAGCTTTTGACCAGAACCAGCCTTTTGCCGGAATGAGGTCCAGCTGGTCCAGGTCGAGCCAAAAATAATGCACCAGATAGTCGAATCCGTGCAGTTTCGGCAAGTAGCGTTTATGCCCGACTTCTCCTGTTAACAGTGCGTGACCTGATGGGATCAAAACTCCACTCCCATAGCCCGTGCTATATCTACTGCACTGCGCACACCATCTTCATGGAAGCCGTTGTACCAGTATGCACCGCAAAACCAGCTGTTATTCACACCACTGATCTCAGCCCGGCGCTGCTGAGCTGAAATAGTGCAATGATTAAACACCGGGTGATCGTACTGAAACCGTTTTAAAATTTTGTTCTGGTCTATGGCTTGGCTGTGATTTAGCGTTACCACAAAAGTGACAGGCGCTTCAATTCCCTGCAGTATATTCATGTTGTAGCTCAGTGTGGCGTGACTGGATTTTGCATCTGCCAGATGATAATTCCAGGCTGCCCAGGCCGCTTTTCGTTGAGGTAAAATCCTGTCGTCTGTGTGCAAAATCACATCGTTTTTCTGATAAGCAATACCGCCTAATACCTGCCGCTCAGCTTCAGTTGGATCTTGAAGCAAGGCCAAAGCCTGATCGCTATGACAAGCAAAGACCACCTGGTCAAAAAGCTCAGTGTGGCCATCAGCAAAGACCAGAGTAACGCCATTGGCATCACGGCCGACTGTCTTCACCGCACTGTTGAGCTTGACCTGTTCAGGGTTCAGTTTGTTTAACAAAGCCCGAACGTACTGCCGTGAGCCACCTTTGATCACAGACCATTGTGGTCTGTCCGCTACGTTCAGTAAGCCATGGTTTTTGAAAAACTGCAGAAAAAAACGCAGTGGAAATGAAGGCATATCGGCAAGGCCTGAGGACCAAATAGCGGCTCCCATTGGTAATAGATAGTCGTTACGAAGCTCCTGACCTAAATTATATTTGGCCAGAAAGTCATCAATCAGCAGATCTAAATCCGGATGGTCTTGCTCCAGCAGCTTTTTCCCCAGCTTGTTAAACTTCACAATATCCAGCAGCATCCGCCAAAACGAAGGCCGGAACAGATTGCGACGCTGTGCAAATAAAGTAGCTAAGGTATGGCCATTGTATTCGAGGCCAGTGTCGGTTTTTTTCACCGAAAAACTCATTTGAGTATGCTGAGAATCGACCTTGAGCTCGTCCAAAAACTTATTAAACAGCGGGTAGGTCCAGTTGTTAAACACAATAAAGCCTGTGTCTATAGCGTAGTCTTTACCTGCAACACTGACATCCACAGTAGCTGTATGCCCCCCCAGATAAGAACCCGCTTCAAATAAGGTGACCTGGTGCTGACGCTGTAACAAATACCAGCTGATCATGCCTGAAATACCGCCACCTATTACTGCTATTTTCATTTTACCCTTCCTACTTAAAGCTGCAGCTTTGTTGACTGCGCTCACTCGCCACGGTCACATAGCAGATCTATGCTTCCATGGCCTCCTTTGCTTGTCGCCGCCCTGCAACTTTAAGTTGTTTGGGTAACACCCTTCCTACTTAAAGCTGCAGCTTTGTTGACTGCGCTCACTCGCCACGGTCACATAGTGGATCTATGCTCCCATGGCCTCCTTTGCTTGTCGCCGCCCTGCAACTTTAAGTTGTTTGGTTAGCGTTGTTATTTGCCATTTTTTGCTTAATTTTGTTCGTGACCCAGCCTAATAATGGAATATGCTGCAGTACCATTTCGTTTAAATCGTAGTAGTCTCTGTGGTAGGCAATTTTTCCTTCGCTATTCCAATGCACCACAGAACAGCCGTGCACAGAGATAGGTCTGCCTTTGCCTATAGCTTCATGAGTAAAAGTCATTACCCAACTCAAGCAGCCTTGATCCGGATTGGCAATTTTTGTTGTCGCCACAAAGTGGCAACTGCTCAGACGGGCATAAGCATGAGAGAAGTACTGCTGCAACTGGTCCAGACCAACCATATGGTGCACAGGGTCAATAAACTCGACATTGTCGGCATACAATTCGGTTAATGAAGCCAGATTGTTCTGGCTTAAGTTATTGTAAAACTCTAAAAAACCGTCCAGCCGTTCTGTCGCTTTACTATCATTCATGATCCACTTCATCCTGCGATTTTTTAACAGTGTGAAACAACTCTAAGGTTTTAATTCTGGCTTTACTGTGATCGACCACAGGTTTGACATAGCCACTCCAGAGAGGCAATGGATGAGGCCAGTGAATTTGCTTTTTCGGCACTTCTGCCAGTTCCGGCAACATCCGCTTTATAAATACGCCATCCGGGTCAAAACGTTCACTTTGAGTCACAGGATTAAAAATACGGAAATAAGGGGCTGCGTCTGTGCCCGTTGACGCGGCCCACTGCCATCCGCCATTGTTGGCGGCAAAGTCACCATCAATCAGCTTTGACATAAAATATTGCTCGCCCCAGCGCCAGTCGATATGTAAGTCTTTCACCAGGAAACTAGCCACTATCATACGTAGTCTGTTGTGCATCCAGCCGGTTTGATTCAACTGTCGCATAGCGGCATCCACTATAGGATAACCAGTTTTGCCATCACACCAGGCCTGAAACAGCTGCGGATTATTAGGCCAGACAATGCCATCTGTATCTTTTTGAAACGCCTTGTGTTTAATCAGTTGTGGAAATGCCATCAGAATATGATGATAAAAATCCCGCCATATCAGCTCAGAGAGCCAAACCGCGGCCCCGGACTTTTCCTTGTCCCATTCGTTCGCGGCTTCCAGTTGCAAACGACTGACGCACTGCTGCCCAGAAATAACCCCAATCGCCAGATAAGCAGACAAAGACGAAGTACCATCCAGGGCTGGAAAATCACGCTCGGTCTGGTAAAACGCCACTTTATCCCGACAAAACTGCCGCATTTTATCCAATACCTGCAGCTCATCCACCACATAAGCTTCAGAACTGCCATCGCCCGCAAGCATGGGAGCAAGGCTCAGTGTTTTGAAGTAGCTGGGCTCCAAAGCCTGGGCATGAGACAGCTGAACGCGTGGGAAACAGCGCACACCAACTTCACGCAAACGCGCCAGCCAGGTCTTCTTAAAAGGCGTAAAAATCTGATAAATACCACCGGTTTTACTCAAAATGGATCCCGGAGCCATAACGGCTTTGCGGTCAAACCAATAACAGGCTTTGCCGGCATCAGCAAAAACGTCACTTACCTTACGATCACGTACCTGCTCTCGCAGCTCGTATTCAGTGTGTCCATACAAAGCGGCAGCGCCACTAGCACATAACTGTTGCATCAAAGCCGGGATATCGGAATAGTGGCCTCCTTCAATCGCCAGCAAGGGAATATTCAGCGCTGCCAGTTCAGTTTGTAATTGCTGTACACGACGCCGGATCAAGTCCTGCTTAATAGGTGCCATAAAATGTTGCTGCCAGCTTTGTGCTGTAGCGACAAAAAGCGCGACTACAGGCAGACCAGCCTGACAAGCCTCATACAAGGCCTGATTGTCGTACACTCGAAGATCATTACGCAGCCAGACTAAAGAGAATGCTGTTTTACTCATCAGGCGCGTAACCCCAGTTCGTCAGGGAACGGCTGCAGATATTGCTGAGCCGCTACATATTGATGCGGGTGCTGAGCTAAATGGTGTCGCAATAAAGTGAGAGGTGCCAACAAAGGCAAATGCCCCTGACGGTATTTATGGATCAGACCCAGTAGTTCTTGTTTAGCACTGCTACTCAGCATTTTCTTGAAAAACCCCTGCAAATGCATCAGCACATTGGCTTGCTGCTTACGGGTAGCCTGTTGCTTTAACGCCTGCATTAAATCCACTAAGTAACGTTGTGCCAGTTCATCTGGTGAAAAAAGCTTTGCCTGAGCCACTAAACGGCCTAATTCACGGTAAGCAGTAGGACTATGGGCCATCACCAGGAATTTATAACGGCTATGAAAAGCCACTAACTTGCCGACTGTAAAACCCGATTGCAGCATTTGTTGATAGTCATGACAGGCAAAAATCCGTGTGACAAAATTTTCCCTCAAGTTGCTATCCAACAAACGACCATCCTCTTCAACAGGTAACCAGGGATAGCAGTGCATCAGTTGTTGGGTAAAAACCCCTACTCCAATCTTGCCTAGCTGATGACCATTCTGATCGTTGACCCTTACCCGTTCCATGCCGCAGCTGGGGGACTTGGCACAGACGATATAACCAGACAACAGCTTTAATTCCGGTAACAGCTTTTGGCTAAACTGCAGCATTGCATCGGTATGATCAATACTGCTGTCTTTGCTGTTCACCAGACGGACCTGCTGCTGGGCATTTAATTGCAACCGAATAGCAGGACGGGGTACACCTAAGCCTATTGCCTGCTCAGGACAAACAGGCACATAAGAAACAAAAGGAGCCAGGGTACTGTTGCAAAAATCTGATGCTTTATGGCCGGCATCAAATCGTACTTTTTGCCCAAGCACACAAGCACTGACACCGATTTGGATACTCATAATAAAAACTCACAAAAATCACGGAGATGACTAGATTTGTTTACAGATCAGCAGGTTCATTGGATCACTGCAAGCAGAAATTTAGTTAGTCTGATTATTTCTGCGTGTTAGCTTTGACTCTGAGCATAAAAAACTGCGCCTCATAGGCGCAGTTTTTTATCAACACAGTTAGTAAGAATAACTAAAAGTAACACCACTAAAGGCTGAGTAGGCATTGATACCTACATGCCAGGTACCGGCCTGAGGACTATTGATAGTGCACTGTTCAGAATTGCCGTCTAAATAAGGACGGCAATTATACTGATTGAGCGTGGGCTGGTTGTTGTAGCGGACATATAAATCAGCATCGCCTGAGCCACCAGAGATGGTAAAGGTTAAAGTGCTGACCCCAGCAGGTATCACGTAAGATCCTCTGAGCCAGTTGCCGGTGCTGGCCGACAGATTTGGGAAACTTGCGCCTCCTGTAGGTGGAGTACTACCACCGCCATTACAACCATTAGTGGTCAGATAATCTGTCGCAGCTTTAGCCTGCACTATGCCAAAACCAAAGGAGTTATCACGGCCTGCTGAGCCTCTGTCCTGAGCAGTTGCGGTCAGGGCACTACGGATTTGTGTTGCAGTACACTGTGGATGATTACTCCAGACCAGAGCTGCAACTGCGGCCACATGGGGAGACGCCATAGAAGTGCCACTGATACTGTTGTAGCCTCCATTATTCCAGGTCGAATTCACAGCTACGCCAGGTCCAGCCAGCTCAACTTGGGCATTACGCTGAGAAAAACTGGCTAAATTTCGGCTGGAGTCGACTGCCGCCACTGATATAACGGCGTCATAAGAGGCAGGATAAGACAAACTGGTATTGCCATCGTTACCCGCCGCTGCCACTAATAACATACCATCAGCATAAAAGTTGTTCATTGCGGTTTGTTCTGTCTGGCTTGCGCTACCACCGCCTAAACTCATATTCACCACTTTGGCTCCTGCATCCTGGCACGATTGAATACCTTCAATCAGATCAGAGGCAAAGGTCCAGTTTCCTGAATCATTAAAGATTTTTACTATATGCACGTCTGCCTGAGCTGAAGGCAAGACCCCTACCACACCATTGTTGTTGTCTAAGGCCACCATAGTGCCTGCTACATGAGTACCATGCCCATTCCCATCCGATGACCAGCTACCGTGGCCTGAAAATGCAAAACCACTGACGCCGGCACTAGGAAGATCTGCATGATTTAAGCTGTAGCCTGTATCAATAATACAAACTTTAGTGTTCGCCGCATTAGTGTCACTGACCAAATTAGCTTGCACCATAGTAATGCCATAAGGCGTGCTCTGAGCCATGGGAGTGATTACGTCATACAAATAACGTTTTGGATCCGCTTCTATATATTTTACCTGCGGATCAGACAACAAGGCTTTTAACTGACGCGGATTTAACTCTGCGACGCTGTAATGCGCTGCTTCTATGTGTTTAATAGCTTTAACTTTGTACTTGCGCATCAGGTCATCTGCTTTTTTTGCTGAGAAGAATGCTTTGCCCTTTGCTCCGCTTTGGAACTGATTAGCCTTGGCTTCTTTATACCTGATGATGTAACGATTGGTACTGTCGTCATTGGGGTCAATAAAAGCAACATCTTCTGCAGTGACAATGCCTTGCTCATCAACGGTAGCAGCTACAGCAGCGGCCGCAGAGGATAATGCAAAACAACCAAAAGTTCCCAGTAATAGTACTTTGTTTCTATTGTTCATATCTGTACCTTGTAAGAGTTTTAAAGTCCATGAGGTGAAGTCGCTTCCTGCGGCTCAAAACTTAGCAAGGCATTCAAATTTCACTTTATATAAAAGTTATATTTTAGTTATATTTTCTTTACAACCGATTAAATAATGTAATCCTGGGCAATTCGTGAAACACTATTGTCGCTGCTGAATAGCCGGACATGCTCCAGCTATTTAGTCCATAAAAAAAGGAGCGTCCTGACGGAACACTCCTTTTCTACAACACGAAGAGACATTACTTCTTGGCTGTGCCTACTTCGACTCTGCTTTTCAACTTCTGACCCGGTCTGAACGTCACCACACAACGGGCAGAGATTGGAATATCTTCGCCTGTTTTTGGGTTACGGCCTGGTCGCTGGTTTTTCACGCGCAGGTCGAAATTACCAAAACCTGACAGTTTTACCTGGTCGCCTGCTTCCAAAGCAATGCGGATCTCTTCAAAAAAAGATTCGACTATTAATTTTGCATCGCGCTTGCTGATGCCAAACTTGGTAAATAAACGTTCTGCTAAATCGGCTTTGGTAAGCGCCATTCTTAATCCCTCAACGTTGCGTTGAACTCTTTGCTCAGCGCCTCGACCACAGAAGAGATAACCTGTTGGATATCTTTATCTTCAAGCGTCCGCGCCTTGTCCTGCAAGGTTAAAGCTATTGCCAATGACTTGTGGCCTTCAGCAACACCCTGCCCTGTGTAGACGTCAAACAATTTTAGGTCAACTAATTGATTTCCGCCAACTTTTCTAATAGTAGCAAGTATATCTGAAAAACGCACATCAGATTTCACAACAATAGCTAAATCGCGACGGTTTGCAGGATATTTTGAAGTTTCCTGAGCTAAAACAATGTGTTTATCACCAAATGCTTCAAGCTCT
>NZ_JAIWOI010000166.1 GCF_020217005.1 Rheinheimera sp.
ATTTCAAATAAAAAGGCTTTGCCTTTAATACCCAGTTTACGTTCTGCTTCCGGATGCAAGGCACCAAGCACACCTACAGCTTTACCATCCCGGTTTAACTGAGCAGTCTGGCCCGGATGTAAGGCGCTGTGTTCACCTTTGCTGAAAGTAAAACACTCTGCAGCTGAAGTGCAGCTTAACAATGCTTCGACATCGCCTTTTACATCATAAAAATCAACGGCCCGCTCTGCGATAGTCCAGTGTTCGTTGCCATAACTTCCGACAATAACACCACCTAACACTGGCACCTGACGTACACCACCTTCGGCATTGGCATCAGGGATAAACTTCAGGCCATATTCGAATAAACGAATACGGTTTTGCTGGCGGTTCTGGTTGTACTGCACGGCCTGCAACAAACCTGGCCACAGGTTTAACCGCATTGCCGACATATCGACAGAAATTGGGTTTGGCAGTACCAGCGCAGCCTGGCCTGGGAACAAAGCCTCTTGTACTTTTGGATCAACAAAACTATAGGTAATAGCTTCCTGATAACCACGGGCCACCAGCAGATCACGTAAGCTGTGAACAGCGATACGGCTTTCCTGATGTTTGCTCATCGCAAGTGCTGCTTGCGGCGCTACATTCGGAATATTGTTGTAGCCATACACCCGTGCCACTTCTTCGATTAAATCTTCCGGAATAGAAATATCAAAACGGTAGCTTGGTACCGTCACTTGCCAGGCGTCGGCAGAGGTTGCCACCTGCATACCTAAACGCTGGAAAATTTCAGTCACAGTGTCTGTTGCAATGCTGATACCTAAAATACGGTCCAGCTTAGTGCGGGTTAACACAATTTGAGCCGCTTTGGGTACGTGCGCCTCTGACACTGCTTCCACCACAGGACCCGCTTCACCACCTACTATAGCTAATAGCAAGGCTGTGGCTCTTTCCATCGCGGTGCGTTGCAGCTCTGGGTCCACACCACGTTCATAACGGTGAGAGGCGTCTGTGTGCAAGCCGTACTGACGGGCAATACCGGCCATTTCTACCGGAGAGAAAAAGGCGCTTTCAAGGAAAATATCGTTGCTGTCTTTGGTGACGCCACTGTGCAAACCACCAAAGATACCTGCCATGGCTAAGGCTTTTTGGCTATCCGCAATCACCAGTGTATTGGCTTTTAAGCTCACTTCGTTGCTATCCAGCAGAACCAGTTTTTCGCCTTCTTTGGCCATACGCACATCGATATCACCCTCGATTTTAGTTAAATCAAAAGCGTGCATCGGATGCCCAAGCTCCAGTAATACGAAGTTGGTCACATCTACTACTGCATCGATAGAACGGATACCTGAACGGCGTAATTTCTCCACCATCCACAAAGGCGTCACAGCAGTTGTGTTGATATTACGAATAATACGGCCTAAATAACGTGGACAAGCTTGTGGCGCCGATAACTGAATGCCTTTTACATCGCTGATGCTTGCAGCTACAGCGGCAATTTGCGGTTGTTTTACGTCAAGGTTATTCAGTACACCCACTTCACGGGCTAAACCTTTTAAACCTAAACAGTCCGCGCGGTTTGGCGTTAAATCCACTTCAATGGCATTGTCGTCTAACGTCAGGTACTGACGAATGTTCTGCCCCAGCGGCGCATCGGCTGGCAGTTCAATAATCCCTTCTGAACTTTCAGCCATGCCCAGCTCAGATAAAGAACACAACATACCGTTCGACGGCTGGCCACGTAACTTGGCGGCTTTAATTTTAAAATCACCAGGCAATACAGCACCCACTGTGGCCACTGCTACTTTTAAGCCCTGACGGCAGTTCGCCGCGCCACAGACGATATCTAATAATTCACCAGTGCCGATATCAACTTTGGTGACCTGTAATTTGTCGGCTTCCGGATGACGGCCACATTCGACCACATGGCCGACCACCACACCACTAAACTGGCCTGCAACAGGCTCTATGCCGTCGACTTCCAGACCGGCCATCGAAATTTGTTCTGCTAACTCATTGGTCGATAACTGCGGGTTGACCCACTCACGTAACCAGGATTCACTGAATTTCATTGTCTGCTCCCGCTTATCTGAATTGCTTTAGAAAACGCAGATCGTTTTCGAAGAATGAACGAAGGTCTGTTACGCCATAACGCAACATGGTCAGACGCTCAACGCCCATACCAAAAGCAAAACCGCTGTACACTTCAGGGTCGATGCCAACAGAACGCAATACATTAGGATGCACCATACCGCAGCCTAATACTTCCAGCCATTTGCCGTTTTTGCCCATCACGTCTACTTCTGCTGAAGGTTCAGTGAAAGGGAAAAACGAAGGTCGGAAACGGATTTGCAGATCTTCTTCAAAGAAGTTCTTCAGGAAGTCGTGCAAAATACCTTTGAGTTCAGTAAAGCTGACGTTTTTATCGACCATCAAACCTTCCACCTGATGGAACATCGGCGTGTGGGTTTGATCGTAATCGTTCCGATACACACGGCCCGGAGAAATAATGCGCAGCGGCGGCTGTTCTGTTTCCATGGTGCGGATTTGTACGCCAGAGGTCTGAGTACGCAGCATCAGCTTCGGATTAAAGTAAAAGGTGTCGTGATCAGCACGGGCCGGGTGATGAGCCGGAATGTTCAGCGCATCAAAGTTATGGAAATCATCTTCGATTTCCGGGCCATGTTTAACTTCAAAACCTAATTCACCAAAAAAGCTTTCAATACGGCGAATAGTGCGGGTGACAGGATGCAAACCACCAGCTTCCAGCACGCGGCCTGGCAAAGTGACATCAATCTGCTCTTTTGACAGTTTTTCTGCCAATTCAGCTTGTTGCATCTGATCACGTTTGGTGTTTAACGCATCCTGTACTTGCTGTTTTAAGTCATTGATCTGTTGACCTGCAGTTTTGCGGGTTTCCGGATCCATAGCACCTAAAGACTTCAGCAACTCAGTGATGCTGCCTTTTTTGCCCATAAAGGCCACACGCACTTCATCCAGCGCGTTGATATCGTTCGCTACAGCGACTGCCTGTAAGGCATCTTCTAAAATGGCGGTTAAGTTCATCGCTATCCTCAGACCAGCGTTAATTCCCGTCGAAAGTCAAACTGCAGTTTTGCATGCTGCAGCCTCACTGTCTTCAGGGTGATAAGTCGTATAAAAAGGTGGCAATAATACACCAGTTTTGAGCTCAGAGCTTGCGTAAAATAAGGCTTTTTTTCTATTTGAACTGTAAAGAACAGCCAAAAATCAGTGAGATAAGCTCAGCATGTCTTTGACAAAAGGAATGGTTAGCTTGCGCTGATGCACTATAGAGGCTTTATCCAGTAAATCGAGAATTTGCACCAGTTCACGAATGTCGCGTTGCTGGCGGTTGAGTAAAAACCGCGCCACTTCATCCGGTAATTCCATGCCACGTAAACGGGCTTTTTGCTGCAGCAATTTTTGTTTGTCTTCATCACCTAATAAACGCAGTTGGAAACTGGTGCAGGCCTGCAAACGCGACACTAAATCCGGTAAGGTAATACCCAGCTCAGTCGGCGCCTGATCGGCGACAATAATCAGGGCTTTACCCTGCTCTGTCATACGGTTGTATAAATCAAACACCGCCACTTGCCAGCTGATATCTCCCGCTATGGCCTGAATATTATCCAGACAGACCAGATCCAGCTCTTCCAGCTGATCCAATATCCGCGGGCTCCAGGCTTTAAAATCTTCCAGGCTTAGCAACTGACTGGTTAAGCCCAATTCCTGCGCCTGCACGCACGCGGCATAGAGCAAATGCGATTTGCCACTACCACTGGCGCCAAATAAATACAAAGGCAGACGATGCTCAGAAGGTGTGGTTAAAAAATGTTTGATATAACCCACCACAGGGCTGGTTTCAGCCCCATAGAAGGTATCAAGAGTTTCATCTTCCGGCAGTGTTACGGCCAGGGTGTATTGCACTGGAGTCATTAGTTTGGCAGATACCTGTAACGTAATACGGCAGGCAAGGCGTCTGAAGCCACTGTTACTGGTTGTGTCGCCATTTCAGCTGCCATTTCAGAAAACAGCTCATCTGAAGCATCTGCAGTATCAGTCTGTTCCGCAGGCACAGTAGCATCAGTTTGTAGCTGCATCGACTGCAACCTGCGCTCCAGCGATAATGAATTAATAAAAGCACTTTGGTCAGCCGCCAGTGAGACTTTAAATTTAAGTAAATCCGCTTTACGTTCCAGCACTGTTACTTGCTTGACCGACAGCATAGCGCCCAGAAGTTGCTGGACTTTGACCTGGTCAACAAAATTAGTTAAGCCTTCAATCTCAAGCTCTAACTCGGTTTGACCTTGCTGACTGCCTAATTGCACAGCATATTTACCAGCCAATTGCGCAGTTAATCCAGAAATAAAGGAGTTTACCAGTTCCTGCTGGGAATTTGCGATCAGTTCATTACTGAGCAACTGACCTTGCTCATATCCCTGCCAGGTCAGCCTGTATTGGCCAGGCATTGGCTGATCAAACAATAGTATCACTGTCTGGTCGGCATTAAATGGCAGACTGGCTTGTTCGATCAACAACCAATTACCTGCCCATACTTCGTCCTGCGACAAAGTGGGCACAAATGTATCTACCGCTGTTGGCAATTCTAAGGGTAAACCAATTTGCTGTGTTTGTTGCTGCAATTGGGCCAACACAGGGTGAGCAGCACCTTGCATAAAAGCCCGGCTTTCAGTTGTCTGTTCAACAGGCCACAGCACAATGACAGGCCTTCTGCTGCCCCAAATTGCAATCTGCTGCTGACTTAGTAGTTGCTGTACTTTTTGTTCATCCAGCCCCACTTTTAACGCAGGACCTTGTTCAGAGGTAACAGCAGCAAAAGTCTTAATGTAGTTGCCGGCATTTTTCAGCTCAGCCTTAATTGCTGGTAAGTCAGCCACTGCAGGGTTCAGTGTTACTTTTACCAGTACCTGAGCCAATGCCTGTTGCTGCCAGACAGTTTGGCTCTGACCGGCAGGCACCACGGCCTGATACAAATCCGTCAGCTGTTTTGCCTGAGCTACATTCAAACAAAAGATGAAACACAAAGCCGCACTAAGTAATCGCATTTTTTACCCTTAACCTGCTAATACTCTTAACCAGCTAAAACAGGGAAAATCCCTTTTAAGCCAAGACTGATAAACTCTATAGAGATAGCTGCCAAAATAAGTCCCATCACCCTGGTGATGATATTCATGCCGGTTTGCCCCAATTTGTGGGCTATTTTACCTGATAAGCGCATCAGGATCGCCAGAAGAATGCCGACCAGTAGTATTTCTGCCGAAATAATTAAGTAATGCAACCAACCTTCAGCTCTGTTGGCGTACAAAATGATAGAGCTGATAGCGCCGGGACCGGCCAGCATTGGCATTGCCAAAGGCACTACAGCGATCGAGGATTTTTGCGCAGCCTCCAGCCGTTCAGCCTCAGTACTTTTTGCACCGCTGGTCTGAGCATTTAACATCGAAATAGCCATCAACAGAATTAAAATTCCGCCGCCCACCCGGAACGAATTCACAGAGATTCCAAAAAAGCTCAGGATAAACTCACCAAAAAACAACGTGATCAATAAAATGACAGTCGCAGCTTTAGCCGCCGTGATTGCCACTTGCCTTTTGTCCTGCTCCGAATGATCGGCAGTTAAAGACAAATACATAGGCAAAGCGCCCAGAGGATTTAAGATCGCAATGATGCCAATAAAAATTTTCAGATAATCCTGCACATCTAACATCTATTTGCCTTACTACTCTGGTTAACACCATTAAATTGAGTCTAATCATAGCGTTATTTTACATGCCTTGCAGTTTTTGCGCGAACAGGGAAAGTCTGACGCGACAAAAGCAGGATTTAATTCATAAAAACGCTAAAAAAAAACCACCCTAAGGTAGTTTTTTCGGACTAGAGCGGCTTTTATCTGTTCAAACAAAAGCCGTCCTGTGCAGAGGCATTACAACTCTATATTGTTTTTCCGGACAATTTTCACTAAGGCCTGATACAGCGCATTAACTTTCTCAGCAGATAAGATCTTGCCTGAGCTATCACGCCAGCTCAGACTGGTGCCAACGTCAGACTTGGCCAGAACCAGCTGATAATCACCGGCAGCTAAAGGTACGGCAATAATCTCATCACTCGACCACAATGAATCCCAGAAGCCTGCGTCAGGTTCTTTATAGCTCAGGAAGAAGGTATAGTTGGTTCTGTTTAAATCATTGACTACAAAACCGTTTTGTTCAAATAACAATTCCAGCTGTGACCAGGCCATGTCAATAGACTGACCAGTCAACATTGCGGCATTGCCTTCTGCGTCAAAGCCAGTGGTCAGAGTGATTTGACGGGATTGAGCTTTTTTCAGCTTGATTTGAGCCAGCTCAACAGTCGCAATTTTATCAACCAATCGATTCAGAAAGTACACTTCTTCG
This sequence comes from Rheinheimera sp., assembly GCF_020217005.1. Classification (GTDB taxonomy): domain Bacteria; phylum Pseudomonadota; class Gammaproteobacteria; order Enterobacterales; family Alteromonadaceae; genus Pararheinheimera. The sequence continues at coordinate 6,417 of NZ_JAIWOI010000166.1, forward strand.
CGCTTTTGCGCTATGGCAGATAACTTGTTGTCACTGTCTATAAAACGGTGCTCTAACAATTGCACTTTCACGCCGACAGAACGGCCATGAGTTTTAGGTTCCAGTTTAATCAGGAAACGGCTTTGCTCTTTTTCAATCTGGCTTTTCCAGAACCAGAATCCTTCCTCTTCAAAGCGACTGACCCAACCAGTTTCATACGTCAGGCCGTCCTGACCTTTTGGCGTAATTTCAATCTGTTTTTCTGTGCCAAAATCCAGTAGATTTTGTTTCAGATAAGGCAGCAGTTCACCAGTGAATTCGGATCGTTCAAACCAGATCCGCGCCTCTTTCTCTTCTTCCTCAACGCGGCTGTTCGTTGCCAAAGCCAAAACCTGCATAGGTGATTTCAATTCGACTTCTGTCACAGGCGCATGAGGGGCTGGTGGAATATCAAACTGGGCTGGTTTCTTCGCAGCCATCAATCCGGCAGGTATCTTCAACTCAGCAACAGGCTTAGTCTCGACTTTACTTTGTTCAATAACATCCTCAGGGAACAAAGAGCAACCAGAAATAAACAATGAGGCAACTAAGCTTGCCGGGATCCAATACTGCACTATAAAACTCCTACACATTAATCTGGGCTTGTTTCAGCGCTTGTTCGATTGCGCTTTGGTGAATTGGTTCCAACCGGGTCAAAGGTAATCTTGCCATATCATCAGCTATTAACCTCATCTTCAGCAGTGCCCATTTACTTGGAATTGGATTGGCTTCGATAAACAGCTGATGGTGTAACCCTTGTAACTTCTGATCCAGCTGTTGTGCCAATTCGGTATTTTTTGCTATTGCTGCTTTTGACATTTGAGCCATCAGAGCCGGCGCTATATTGCTGGTCACTGAAATGACGCCATGGCCACCTTTTAACATAAATTCACAGCAACTGGCATCGTCACCGCTGATTAATAAAAAATTCTCCGGACATAACGCCTGCAACTGTTCCAGACGCTGCATAGACCCGGTTGCTTCTTTGATACCTACAATATTGGCAACTTTTGCAAGCTCTGCCACTGTCTCAGGCAGCAAGTCCACACCAGTTCGGCCTGGCACGTTGTATAAAATCACAGGCTTATCTGTGGCTGCAGCAACAGCCTTATAGTGAGCCAGCATGCCCTTTTGCATAGGTTTATTGTAATAAGGGGTAACGGTTAAAAAACCTGCAACAGGTAAAGCAGATAAAATTTTAGTTTTTTCTACTGCGTCAGCTGTAGAGTTTGAACCATTGCCTGCTATCACGGGAATACGACCATCGACCTGAGCCAACACGGCTTCGAGTACCTGAAGCTGCTCTTCGAAACTTAAAGTAACAGACTCTCCAGTAGTTCCCATGATCACCAAAGCGTCGGTCTGGTTGCTTAAATGAAAATCCACCAACCGCTTCAGACTGCCGTAGTCTACAGCACCGTCAGAATCCATAGGGGTGATTAAAGCAACAATACTTCCGCTAAACATGCTAAAGGCTCCATAGTTTTCAGGCTGCCTATGGTAATGACGCTGGACAACAAACACAAGCAAGGGACTGTCACACAGGTGAAATTTACGCTAAATATGCTAAACTTCGCAGCCGTTTTTCATTCAGAGACATCAACTTAGCATGCCACAACAATTGGTCGTCACTGCGATAGGTGCAGACAGAACAGGCCTTGTCAGCCGCCTGGCACGGCTGGTTACGGATTGTAACTGCAATATAGTCGATAGCCGTATGGCTATTTTTGGCAATGAATTTACCTTCATTATGCTGTTATCCGGTGATGCGGTCGCTATTAGCCGGATTGAACACTTATTGCCAGGATTAGGTTATGAACTTGATCTGTTGACCATGACCAAACGTACATCAGCTCAACCCACGACTGCTGTCAGTGCACATTATGTATTGGAGTACACAGGCAAGGACAAAGTTGGAACCTTAGGAGCCATCGCAACTTTGCTGGCAAACCATCAGGTTTATATAGGGGCTTTGCGGACTGAAACACTAACAGATGCCACAACTCAGCAGTTGCTTAATCACTGCACTATGACTGTGCAACTGCCACAGGGTGTGCAAGTGGATATCATCAAACAGGAAGTGTCAGCGCTGCTGGAACAATTGCAGCTGACAGGTAGTTTTGAAGCTCAGTTATAACAAAGGAAAGTCAATGAACAGATTAACAGCAGGACAACAAGCACCGGATTTCAACTTACCGGATCAAACTGGTCAGTTGGTGCAGCTAAGCACTTTACTGAAGAAAAGCCGCGTTTTGGTGTATTTTTACCCTAAGGCCATGACACCAGGTTGCACAGTGCAGGCTTGCGGTTTGCGTGACAGCAAGGCGCAACTGGCAGACTTTAATGTACAAGTGGTCGGCATTAGTATCGACGCTCCTTCCCGTCTGGCGAAATTTGAACAAAAAGAGCAGCTTAATTTTACGCTGTTGGGTGATGAAGAGCACAAAGCAGCTGAAGCTTTTGGTGTCTGGGGCGAAAAGAAATTTATGGGCAAAGTGTACGATGGTATTCATTTATACCCCTATTAAATTCCTGCACAGTATACGCTGAAAGAGTTACATTCTTCCCTGTTAATTTCCGAATTTACTACTACGCTTTAGAAATGCACAATACCAATTAGAAAAGTGTGCTTTTATGGAGCAATTTAGTTTTTACGTTTCTGACGATGAAACAGTGGACCTTTCTCTTTCATTACTAAATGAGGACGATGGTGTTTGGTTATCCAAATCAGAAAGCCTTTCGGGTGCAGTAGCTTTTGATCAAAACTTCAGGGTATTACCACTGATCTCAGAGTTTCTCTCATACAATTTACGTAACAGGAAAATTAGCAGACAAACTGCCAAAACATACGCAAAAAATTTAACTTATTTTTTAACATTTCTAAAAAAACGTCGTGAGTTCAAAAACTCATCGTTAGATGAAGCTTTTCTCTCTGTTTCGAAATTCATGATCGAGGAGTATTTATCAGAACTCCGAACTACTCAGGATTTGTCGACAGCGACTATCAGAAATCGAGACTCAACTCTCCAAGCCTTTATTCACAATTTTTTGTATCAAGTGCAAGAACTAAGAGACGCGTATATCGAAAAAAGTCCTTATTCAGCTGGTTTGATAAGCGGACCAGTCAAGCAAAAGCTCGTGATCTCTTGTTCAATCGACGAATTAGCTAAACTAATGGAGCAGACACAGTCAGAACGAGAAAGGGTCGTATTACAATTTATTTTTGATTCCGGTATCAGAAGAGCTGAGTTAGAAAATGTTACTAAGCAAGACTTAATAGATGCAATTGAATTCAACAGCCAGAAACTAATCTCACGCAATACCGATAAACCAGTATCGATGCCATATGCACCTATTTCAATACAAGGCGTAAAAGGTCGCAATGGTAACAAAAAACAAAGAATGACTCTTGTAAGCAAAGCGACATTGGAGCGTGTTCTCAGGTATCACGCCTCTCCACTGTTCAAAAAATACGCAAGAAAATATTCCTCCGCGTCTGAAACTCCAGCTTTCTTTAATGGTTTGGGGCTACCTATCACAGCGAAGTGCTTGTCAAAATTATTAGAGAGACTTTCTCAGCGGGCTGTAAAAAGACAAGTATTATCAAAATCCATATCCCCTCATAAACTTCGACACGGATATGCATATGATTTACTTCAATCACCAGATTTAGGGCAAACCTATGTTGATAGACTTGCCGTAGTACAAAAATCATTAGGTCATGCATATTTAAGTAGTACAGAAGTTTATACGAAAATCCCCTTAGAGCTTTATAAAACTCTAACCGACAGCGACGGTGAGTTATTAACAAAAGCTGAAAGAATGGAACGACTGACAGAGAAGACTCAGTTGAAAATATTTGTTAAGGATACGAAGTGAAGTCTGCACATTTAACAAGTAAAGAACAATGGGCACAGTTACAGTCTCTATCGGTTAGCACTTTTACAGATCTAGTGGCTCCAATCCCAAGTGAACCACATAAACAGTTAATGCATCTATTCGCATGTCAGCTAAAAACAACTATCAGTCAATCACATCGCGCGGACGTTAAATCTACATTCAAGTACGTATCAAAATTCATAAAGAAAAAATTAGGTGATCAACTCATATACCTACCGAGTGTGTTGAACGAGTTTTCATTGGATGAGTTTCACAGTTATTTAAAACATTGCATTCTTGAAGACCAGATTCATAACCGTTATGCGAATATATTGCAAAGCACTTATAAAAATGTCTTAAACAAAGCTATTGATCTTAAAACCCCAAATTTTTTTCGCTTCTACCTGCCAAGTTCATTTTGCTACTACACAAGGGTGACTGAGAGATATAAACCATATTCTGATAAAGAAAAAAATGTATAACAATTGCAATAAATCATGACATTAAAAAATACTCTAAGTTTACTGAGCCCTACAAAATAACTGGTTTAGGAAGGCCGTTCTTTGATTCTGAAAATAGACGGCTTTTAAAAAATGACAACTCACTGACTTTAGACGATGCTCGATGGCTATTTGAAAATAGAATGAATTGTAAACCCGTTAGAAACTCGACTGAATTACAAAACTCAAGAATAAACCGTGCGTTTTATCAGATTATCAAAAATAACAAAATCTTTTACAAAGATCTCTTTGAGTCTTGGGGCATTCTAACCAGGGTTACAATGGAGCAATTGTTACCATTCTTTCTGAAGTTACTTCAAGTGACAGGAATGAACGTTGAGTCCATTTATGCGCTTGAAATTGATGATTTAGTTGACCGTCATCCTGCCACCGGTAAACCTTGCCTTCGTTATTGGAAGGAGCGTTCAGATGGCCAAAAACTATACCACCTCGATATATTCAAAGCCGATCTACAGTGGTTAACTACCAGCCAAGGTAATGAAGTTAAAGCCATATTTGAAACAGTTATCAAACTGACTTCATATCTTAGAGAACGCACATCGACCTCGCAGAAAAACAAACTTTGGATCTTCGAGTCGGCAGGAGGAGAAATCAAGCATTTACCGAATAGATATATGCTGGCTGGAGCCATAGCTGAATTTTCAAAGCGTCACAATATTTTCGATAAATCAGATGGTTCAAAACTGATCGAGACCACAAGATTCAGGCCTACATTTGTCAGTGATCTGCTAGTAGAAGGTGTATCAATTAGAGAAATTCAGCTGTTAATGGGCCACAAAAATATGTATACAACGATGCGGTATTTGGACATTCATGACTTTGGACAAATCGCTAGGGGCAAAATAAAAGAAAAGTTAATAGAAATTCATATTAACGCACACTCTGCGATATCAAAGGAAAAAGCATTGTCCTATCCTTTAACACCAAGTTCTTCACAACCACTATCTACTCCATTAGCTACATGCAGAAATATTTTCGATCCCCCTGATACAGTCAAGGCTTTGCCAAGCTATATACCAGGAAAACCGTGCAGCACTTATAACATGTGTCTTAGTTGCCCGAATGTAATTATTACTGAAACCGACTTACCGAAACTTTTCGCAATGAAAAGAGATTATCTTATTAAAATTCAAAACAGTAGGATTTTGGACACCCCCTTCGGCAGTGTAATTAAAAGCAATTTAGCCCTATTAAATACGATACTTAATCCTGAGCTCTCCAATTTCAGTGAACACGAACTAGATAATGCTGAGCATCTATCTCTTTACGTCGAAACAACAGAATTTATCTAGAGGTTAGAACATGGAGCGAGATAATAGGCACTACGATATTCTGAATACACTTGCTGATTTGCCGAAATACAGGTTTTCTCTTGTTAATATTCAAAGGACTGAAAGATCTGGCGACTCGTTTGATTACAAATCATATTTAGCAGAATTGCTCAGCCTTCCCGTTTCGTCTTCATCTAAATTTTCTGACACTGAATGGGATTTTAATGCAGAGAATCCAAATGTTTCGCCAAACATTAGGGGGAGTAAGCTTGCTATAAACTTCAAAAAATTTAAAAGTGTTCCTCAACATATAATTATAGAGATCAAATGCTTACTGCTTAGCGTCTTATTAACGCCGGAAATATTTATTAATAACAGAAGGAAGGCCAGAAAAGTATCATCGAAAAACCTCTGCACCAATACTCTACTTGCACATATGAAAGCAGGCTTAAGATTTTTGAACACACTTTTTTCTATGCTTAATAGAAAATTCGGCGAAGATCATGTAGCAATTGCATTTTTATCTTTGACTGAAATTACTGCTGATGACTACAGAGTAGCCGCAAGTAAACATAGCTTCACTTACAATGATGATTTAAAACAATTTTTTTCTTACATTCAGAACCCCTATACATCTAAACACATTTTGGGTAAATCAATCCCAGCGTTCGACCCAGAGCAATTTCAGTGGGAGAACAACTATAAAAAACAAGTAACAAACCAAGTGATGCCAAATTGGGCATTTGACAAATTAGTCCGGACAGCATCTTTACTCGTTCATGACTTTTTAAAAATGATGGAAGAGGAAGTAGCGGACGATTGCGTTAAAAAATATGCGTTACAACATAAAGCGTACTTTTGCAGGGATTTAGGAATTACTAAAAATACCTTTAGTATTTACAGGGCTTATCGTCTTTTAAACTCGGGTTACTCTGAGCATTTTGTAGATAAAAACTACGGCATTCCGAGTGAACTACGGAACTCAAGGAGCAATTTCAGCCTAAAGGACATGACAGCATTCCTTTGTGGAGGACAGAACAAGCAATTTTACTTCGCCAGGGTCTATGAGCACCTATCACTTGTTGCCAACGCAGCAAAGTATTTAATAGGACAGTACACGGGCATGCGCCCTTCTGAGCTGTCCGTGATAGACCAAAACACATGCTTAGTTGACGAGCATGGAATGACACTTTTGCGTTCGCATGTTTTCAAAGGCAAAGATGGTTTGGTTAAAGGTCTTTTCGACGATAAATGGGTTGTCATTCCGATCATAGAGGACGCACTTAAAGCTATCAGAATTCTCAGTTCGATAAACCAAAGAAGTCTTGTTTTCAGCTCAGTACAAACAAAGAAAAACGGACAATCTGAAATTCCAATGACATCTGTGATGATACGTCACCAAATCCGGAAGTTTATTAAATATGTTTCTCCTGGTGACGACCTTGGATTCAGCAACTACATGATGCGCCATACATTAGCGTATCAGTTATATAGAGTAGAAGCAGGCTTACCATTAATCTCATTTCAGCTAAAACATCTGGTAAATACCGTCGACAAATTTTTATCTCGAGGAGCTACTAGTGATGTCACAATGGGCTACGGTGGCATTGCAGATAGTTTAGTTGAAAGCCAAACCGCTCAGAAATTGAGAAAACAATCAGAAATTGAAGTTATTAAGGCGACATCAGACCCTGATGGTAATTATTTAGGTGGCAAAGCCAGAGAGCACAAAGAACGGCTACAAATAGCTTTCAGGGGCTATATGGCAAGTGGTTATACAAAAGATGAAATTTTTGAAGCTATGGCAGAGCAAGGTTTAGGCGTTATTAATGTAGGATTAGGTTATTGTTATGGCTCGGATTCTACAAACAGTGAACTGCCATGCATTGGTTCCTTGCGATGCAATCCTATACGTTGTTCAAATGCTATTGTCAGTGAAGCGAACGCTCCATATTGGCGAGAAATATATACAACCAACCAGGCAAACCTCAAAAATCCGATTCACCAGGATAACCTAGACCAAATTAAAGAAGTTATTAACGAGGCAAAACAGGTGCTTGAACTACTTGGGTATGATGTTGATGAACAATAACTTCGATGACAAAAATCAACGAGATTTCGACCTAAACACAGAACGTTTGGTCCAAGCGATTGATAAAGTTCGAGCGAGCAATTCGTTGCCGCCAACCATCAGTCAATTGTCAAAACTAACGGGAATGCATAGGAATGCTATTAGTAAAAGAGTGTGGCCTAGTCAAAAGCTTAAGGAGATAAAAAAGGAACGAATTCGAAAAGCTGAAACTAGTCCCCAACCGGCAAAGCGACTAGATCCTGTAAAGGTTCTGGAAGATAAACTTGAAAATGCTAAACGTGAGCTTGTTTACTGGTTCAATAAAAACCTAGATAACGAAAAACAGATTAAGCAGCTCGAGGAAAACCTACATAGAATGACGGATGCACGTAGTTACTATGAAAATATGCTCAAACAGGAGCGGATAAAAACGAGTGAATTAACAACCCAAATTAGTATTTTAAAAGAGCTGCTCTAGACATAGACGCAGGAATTTGTTCGATTCGGACGAACATTACAAGTTATCAGTTTAATTGGACCATATTTACTTCCATTGAAAACTTTTTGTGATACAGCTTGATATAAGCCTACATTCTGTGTAGTACCAGAAGTGGACGAAGAACTTGGATCTTGCTGAATTGTCGATTTTCACTGAAAGCAGACAATCGGCTTGACGTACTCATAGTCCATTTCGAAGCACTTCAAACAAAATCTGAACCAACACAATACTTCTGTGAGACTTCAGAAACATCTAAACTTAAGCAC
>NZ_JAIWOI010000147.1 GCF_020217005.1 Rheinheimera sp.
GCCAAATGGTACTTTCCGGCTACCCATGCTTTCTTCTTTTGGATGGTTATGGACTTCTAACCATTCCAGTTGATCGGCCGGGTAATTGCTGATCGTTACTTTTAACGGGTCGATCACCGCCATAGCACGTGGTGCATTGGCATCCAGATCTTCACGGATACAGGAATCCAAAGCACTGATTTCAATCATATTGTCTTGCTTGGTGACACCAATACGTTTAGCGAACTCACGCAATGAAGCTGGCGTAAAACCACGGCGGCGTAAACCCGCGATAGTAGGCATACGTGGGTCGTCCCAACCAGAGACATGACCACCTTCGACCAGTGTATGCAACTTACGTTTACTCATCACCTGATACTCGAGGTTCAGACGAGAGAATTCGATTTGCTGTGGATGACAGGCAATAGTGATGTTATCCAAAATCCAGTCGTATAAACGACGGTTGTCCTGGAATTCCAGCGTACATAGCGAATGCGTAATGCCTTCCAACGCATCCGAAATACAGTGGGTGAAATCGTACATTGGGTAAATGCACCACTTATCACCCGTCTGGTGGTGATGGGCAAACTTGACGCGGTAAATCACCGGGTCGCGCATACAGATAAAAGCCGAGCTCATATCTATTTTAGCGCGCAGTGAACATTCGCCTTCTTTAAAACCGCCAGCACGCATTTTTTCAAACAAGGCCAGGTTTTCTGCAGGTGAAGTGTCACGGGTTGGGCTGTTTTTACCTGGCTGAGTTAAGTTGCCACGGTATTCACGCATTTGTTCTGCATTTAAAAAACAAACGTAAGCCAAACCTTTGTTAATCAGTTCAACGGCATAACCATACAAGGTATCAAAATAATCTGACGAATAACGTACCTTGCCAGACCAATTGAAGCCTAACCACTGCACGTCCTGCTGAATGGAATTAACAAAGTCGATGTCTTCTTTTTCAGGGTTAGTGTCATCAAAACGTAAGTTACACTGGCCCTGATAATCCTGAGCTATACCAAAGTTAAGGCAAATCGACTTGGCATGACCAATGTGCAGATAACCATTTGGCTCTGGCGGGAAACGGGTCACAGTAGTGCTGTGTTTACCGGAAGCCAGATCAGCATCGATGATCTGACGAATAAAGTTAGTGGGCCGATGTTCAACGTCCGCCATAAAATTCAAATCCTTATCTAAATGCACCGACAACAAAGGCGTCAGTTCGGAGATATAAAATACCGACGGATTATATACTCAAGTCAGCAGAAGAAGCGAGTTTCAAACAGTAGCCTGCAGCATTTCCATATAGAGCAGTTCCCAGACATGACCATCTAAATCCTGAAATCCCCGGGCATACATAAAAGGATGCTCCTGTGCCTGGTTATAGGTTTTTCCTCCTGCTTGTAAGGCCTTGTGTACCAGTTGCTCCACTTCAGCTTTGCTTTGGCAAGTTAAGCAATTCAGTACCTGGGTTTGCTGCTGACTATCTACCAAGGGCTTTGGGCTAAAAGCAGAAAACTTCTCCTGTGTCAGAAGCATCAGATATAAGTGGTCACACAGCACAATACAACTGGCGCCGTCACTGCTAAACAGCGGATGAAATCCAAAGCCCAACTTCAGGTAAAAGTCAGTGGCCGCCTTTAGATCAGCTGTGGCCAGGTTGATAATTAATTTGCGGCTCACTTTATATCCTTCTGACTCAAGAAGAGTCCAGACTACTCTGCGGGCAAGAAAAATCAACCATTGGCACACAAGCCAGGATTAAATCGCTGCACAAAATGCAATGCAGCTGCGATGACCTGCTATAAGCAAGTCGCCTCGCTTGAGTTTTTCTGTTCTCGGTATAAGTAGGACGGTAATTGCACCAAAGCTAAAGCCTGTTGCTGAGCAGATGGTGAGACGGCTTGATCACTAAGCGTCAGTTGTTGATTCTGTGGCTGATAGTGACCAGCGACGCTATGGCCATCAGGTTTGAGGATCACCAGGTCCTGAGCCTCCGGCTTTTGTTGCACCAGAGCAAAGTAGTTATCAAACTGCAATAAAGCCCGGCCTGGACTGGTTTTGTCCAGCATAAAATCCCGCCCCGTCATGGTATGGCAACTGGATATGCCCATCATAGAGAGCAAAGTTGGTGCTAAATCAATTTGACTGGCCAGAGTAGTGAGTTGTTCAGGCTTGGTATCAGCGCCCAGAATAAGTCCAGGGATATGAAATTTCTCCACCGGGATCAGATTATCGCCATACACTCTGTTGTCGTGGTCGGCCACTATTAAAAATAAGGTATCCTGCCAATAAGCGCTTTGTTTGGCCTTGTTGAAAAATTGCCCCATAGCCCAGTCTGCATATTTCACCGCGTTATTGACCCTATTTTTCGGCTCTTCATGCAATTCGATGCGACCATCTGGAAACTCAAAGGGTTCATGGTTACTGGAGGTGAAAATCAGGCTGAAAAATGGCTTCTTCTGCTGATGTAAAACTGTGAGCTGCTGATGTGCTGCATTAAATACATCCTCATCACTGGCCCCCCAGCTTCCTGTAAAAGCAACATTTTTCATTTGACTTTGATCAACAATTTGCTCAACTCCATTGCCAGTAAAAAAACTGCGCATATTGTCAAAATGCGCTTCACCGCCATAAATAAACTGAGTGTGATAGCCCACAGATTTCAGCACCGACGCTAACGTGGTGAAATGCTGCTGACTGTTCGATAACTTCACTGTGCTTTGCGCCGGGGTAGGCGGAAAACCTGCCACTACAGCTTCAATACCACGCACCGAACGGGTGCCAGTGGCATAAAGTTGGTCAAACCAAATGCCTTGTTGTTTTAACTTCTCAAGCTCAGGTGTAACCGCCAAACCTCCCAATGATTGAACAAAGGTAGCTCCTAAACTTTCCTGCAGCACTATCACCAGATTCAGTGGTTTCTCACGTTTAACAACAGCCTGTTGCCAATGGGCTGTTGGATATTGCGGATTGTTAAACTGATAAGATTTTAGCCAGGGCCAATTCAGACTGCTGTGCAACATCTGGTCATTAGGCATAGTGCCGTACACTGAACTGGAGCGCGCTTCATGTTTCAGGTTGTAAATGGCATAAAGCACTGAATAAGCAGAACTTATTACCAAGGAGTTCACCATGGCATCCGAGGTAATAGCAAACAAAGCCGGATTGGCTGGTCTGTGTTCCGTGGTGGAACGAATGCCTGCAAACAACAGTAGTAACGCCAGTCCCCACAGTCCAACAGTTTTAGCAATAGACCAACGACTCAGACTACAATTACCGGCACGGAATATTCGCCGCATCAGCCAGCTCAGTGCCAGCGTCGCCAAAATACCGGTAACCACAGGTATCCGAAATCCAAACCACAACGTGGACAAAACTTCTTTTGGATATTTCAGATATTCAACAAAAAGCCGGTTTGGTCGGACATCGTATTGTAAAAGAAAGGCTGGTGTTGCCAGCTCCATAAACACCAGAAACACTAAAGCAGTCAGACACCAGTAGTAACTGAAGTTAAACCACAGTTTGCCTAAGCCACGCACCGAAGCCAAAGGCACCAGCAGTACAGGCAATAGCAATAACAGACCAACCACAATAATGTCGGCCCTGACCCCTTGCAATAACACTTGCCACAACAAATCTGTTTGCGCTACCCGATCATAAAGCCAGATCACGAGGCCTATCCGGCAAAGACTAAGCAGTACCAAACCCAGTGCCGCGGTACGGATCAGATAACGGTAGGGACCAAGACAAAATAAAGAAGAAAGCAGCGGTGTTTTTATCATTTTTTTCGCAAACATGAGCAAGCCTTAACAACCAGATGAAGGCCAGCTTATAAGTGAAAGCTTAAGAAAAACTTAAGTGGCTTCCCCACTGTCTATCGTATTCAGTAGTGCGACTGATGCATCTGGTCTGAAAAGGAAAAACATAAACTTCAGTAAACACTGAAAGTATATATATCTATATACTTCAAATAGTTACAGCCAAAACCCCACTAATTCCAACTATTTCATCTGGCTTAAGACTGTCTTAAGCTTTGGCGCTCAGTCTAGCGAACATTGACGTCATCCATCGAAGGTCTGGCTTGTGATAAGCAAAGGATCAGAATTTCACTTAACCCGCTATCTGATAGGCCCCCTTGCTGTTGCCATAGTGCTTTTTAGCCTGGCTTATGGCACTGAATTTGATTTTGCTTTGGCCTCAACCTTGTATCAGATGCAGGGAAATAGCTGGCTGCTACAACATCATTGGCTCACAGAAACTTTATTGCATCGCCATGTCCGGACCTTCAATGAAGTCTTGCTGGTGAGTTTGCTGAGCTATTGGCTCTGGCGGCGCTATGTCCGCAAAGACAGAAGCTATAAACAACGGGCGCTTGGCATTTTGCTGCTCAGTCTGTTGCTTAGTTTTATTTCAGTGGCATTACTTAAGCGTTTGCTGCCAATGGAATGCCCATGGGACTTACAGCAATTTGGTGGGCACAGCGCATTTTGGGGCTTGTTCAGCACCAGGCCTGTCGGCCTGGTGGCTACGCAGTGCTTTCCTGCGGGACATGCAAGCATAGGTTTTGCATGGCTTTCCTTGTTTTATTACTGGCGCGAAGTAAAACCCCAACAGGCCTGGCTTGGACTGACCATAGGAGCCATGGCTGGCTTACTGTTGGGCTTAGTCCAACAGCTACGGGGCGCACATTTTATTTCTCATGATATAGCAACCGCCGCTATCTGCTGGCTGATAGCGACGCTGTTGCACTACCAATTCAGAACAAAGACGGCTTCGCTGCAGCACATACCATGCGAAACGCTTTGCCCTTCATTTTCTACTATGGAGTCTTCCGATGTTTGAGGCTATTTTATCCCCTTCCAAAGTTCGTCTTTCTGCTATCAGCTCAGCAGGATCACGCTTATGGCACCCTTTCTGGTTTGCGTTAGTCTCAGCTCTGGGCATGACTCTATTGCTAAATGGCCCCTTTCTGGCAGCAGTCCAGGCCAAGGTGCCCGGACAATACGGTCTGCAGTTAAACCTGATGGCCATATTATTTCTATTGAATCTACTGTTGCTGGTGCTTTTTAGTTTTCGCCGCCTGCAAAAACCTATGCTGCTGACATTCTTCGCCATAGGCGCCCTAAGTTATTATTTTATAGATAGTTTTGGCATAGTCATCGATAAAGAAATGTTGCAGAACGCCATTGAGACAGACACTGCTGAAGCCCGATCTGTACTAACTGTTGGCATGGTATGGCAGGTTCTTGGTCTGATGTTGTTTCCTTTACTTTGTATTGGATTGATTAAAGTACGGGTCTTATCAAATAAGCAGTTTTTACTCCACTGGCTTGTTGCTTTAACTTTAGTGGTGTTGAGTTTGTTTAGTCTGGTTGCTTCAGGTTATTCAGACTTAGCGCCCTTTTTTCGTAACCACAGAGAAGTGAAGCATTTAGCTCTGCCCTTTAGCCCGGTATCTGCTGCGATATCTTTCACCCGACAAGAGATAAAAAAGCAATTCCCTGAAGACTTTATTCGACTGGGTGAAGATGCGGTGCAGCCATTATCCGCCAGAACTGCCAAACCCCGTCTTATCGTCTTAGTATTGGGAGAAACCGCCCGAGCCGATCATTTTCAGCTCAATGGCTATGCGCGTGCCACTAACCCAAAACTCAGTCAATTATCTGTTACCAGTTTCAGTAACGTCAGCTCTTGTGGCACTGCAACTGCACACTCTGTGCCCTGCATGTTTTCCAATATGGGCAGGCAAAACTACGACGAAGCCATAGCGAAAAACAGCAGTAATGTGCTGGATATATTAAGCCTGGCTGGTATAGAGGTCAGTTGGCTGGATAACAATTCAGGCTGCAAAGGGGTGTGTCAGCGTGTAGACACAGAGTTGTTATTCACGCAGCAGCAAAATCCATTATGCGATGAGGGACAGTGTCTGGACGAGGTGTTACTACTGGCTTTGGAGCAACAGCTACAAAAACCGCTGACAACAGACCGGCTTATTGTATTGCACCAGCTTGGCAGTCATGGCCCGGAATACTTCAAACGTAGTGCTGAGAAAGATAAAGCTTTCCTGCCTGAATGTACGGACAAACAACTGCAACTGTGTCAAACCACAGAAGTAGTAAATGCTTATGACAACAGCATAGTGGCCACAGATAGCCTGTTAGCTGGTGTGATCAACAGATTAAACAACCAACCGCAAAACCAGACCGCTTTATTGTATCTGTCGGATCATGGCGAATCTCTGGGCGAAAACGGCATTTATCTGCATGGTTTACCTTATTGGATGGCTCCTAAGGCTCAAACCAGGGTGCCCATGTTGTGGTGGATGTCTGGCAGCTATGCCGACTCACAACAATTGACCAGCAGCTGCCTGGCCGCCAGACAAGATCAAAGTTTCAGCCACGATAACTTATTCCACAGTTTGCTCGGCATGTTTCAGGTAAAAACAACGGTTTATCAACCAGCGATGGACATATTCCATCCTTGCTAATTCAAGCTTGACCAAACCTGGCTTTAGCTACCGGAGTTGTTATGAATAGATCCACCGCTTTGCCTCTGCTGCTACTTGCTTTGGCTTGCAGTAGTTCGCTGCAAGCCCAACAAGTTACGCTGGAACATTTATGTGAGATGGTGAAAAGTCCGGCAAAACCGCGGCATAACGGCAACTTAGCAAAAACCGATGTGATAGATACAGCTTTTGTGATCAACAAAATTGAACTGCAAACCAACTCAATTTTTGACGAAAGTTCGGCGGATACGATCTGGCTGCACCGTTTTGCCAACTGGTTGCATATTAATAGCCAGGCTTCAGCTCTTCGCAAAGAACTTAGTATCAAAGAAGGAGATAAAGTCACAAGCGATGATCTGGCAGAGGCCGAGCGCTTACTGCGTGAAAAATCATATTTACGCGATGCTCGTGTTACTGTAGTGCCCCCCTGCCAGGTTGACGGCAGCAGAACAGTGAAAGTGGAAAGTTGGGATAACTGGAGCTTGTTACCCAATTTTGGACTTGGACGAACCAGCGGAAAAAACAAATACTCCCTTGGTTTTAAAGAAGATAACTTTCTCGGCTACGGAGTACGGACCTCGGTAAAATACCAATCGGATTATCTGCGTCAGGGCTATGAATTCAAAGTTTCCACTCCTCTGTCCTTGTTAGGCTACCCAGAGTTGGATCATAGCTATGCCGATGTGGAATGGACTGAAAACAACGATGGTCGAAAAACAGCCCTACAACTGGATAAGCCCTTTTATCAGGACACTACTGAACGCATGTACAAACTGGCATGGCTCAGTGACGAACGGCTGGAACAGATTTACCACAATGCAAAGTTGGAAAATCTGTTTATCACCAGACAAAAAGCAATTGACCTGCAAGCGGGTTGGTTGCTGGATTATCGCGCGCGAACTAGCTTGAGGCTACTTGCTGGTTTTAGCTCTAATCAATGGCTATTTAATGAAGATCCGTTGCAGCCAGCCTTAGCCCTGCCCAGAGACAGGCGCTATCAATACCCTTGGTTGGGTCTCGATTACAAAGAGCATAACTATCAGGTGTTATCCGATGTGTATCTGATTAATCACAGTGAAGACATAAATTTGGGTTGGCACCACCAAGTCAGACTTGGACTACAAAGTTCAGATCTTGCAGAAGACCAGTCGTTGGGTTACCAACTGCACTTGCTGTCAGAAAAAGGCTTTGGTGATGCCGCTCATCTGACTTTATTCACTGTGCAATTGGATGCAATGCTGGGTATAGAGACCGGTGATCAGGTTGTTGTAGCGGCCAAAGCAGAAGATTTTTACCGTTTGAGTGACCAATTTACTTTTTATAGTAAGTTACAATACGACTGGCGTAGCCGTAACTTTTTGGATCAGCCACTGGATTTAGGTGGAGAAACCGGGCTCAGAGGTTATCCTGTGCAATATCAACTGGGCACCAGACGCTGGTTGAGCACGGCTGAGCTACGTTGGTACCCACAAATCAATCTCTATCAGTTACTGGATCTTGGTTTTGTTGCTTTTGTCGATGCCGGACGAGCCAGTGGTGGAGATATTCAGTACCCAGCGCCCTCTTTAGCCGCTTTGCGTTCTGACGCTGATATGTTACAGCCAAATGAAGCTGAACACTGGTTGGGTGCAGTAGGCCTTGGCGCCAGATTTTATTCGTCACGTTCCAGCAACAACCATGTGATCCATCTTGATTTGTCTAAACCTGTGGGACCCGCCACAGCGGTAAGCTCCTGGGAAATTCAACTCAAAGTGGAGCAAAGGTTCTGACAACTATTGGTTGCTGCAACTTTTGCTCCTGACGTTTAGCCAGCTAACTCAGACTTGTCTTCTTGAAAAGGACATTACCCACATATAAAACACCGGCACTAACACAACACCCAACAAAGTGGCGCTGAGCATCCCCCCCATCACACTGGTACCTAATGCTTGCTGACTAGCCGCGCCCGGACCTGTGGCCACAGTAAGAGGCAGTACGCCAAGCATAAAAGCAACAGACGTCATTACTATGGGCCTGAATCTCATGCGAGCCGCTTGCAACACGGCTTGCGCATAAGATGCCCCCTGATGATGCAGCTCTTTGGCAAACTCTATGATCAGAATAGCGTTTTTCGCAGACAGTCCAATAATAGTAATAAGCCCCACTTTGAAATACACAGTGTTAGTCAGTTCCAGCACAGCCACAGCCAGCACTGAACCAAGCGCCCCAACCGGTACTATCAGCAGCACTGAAAGTGGAATAGACCAGCTTTCATACAAAGCCACCAACACTAAAAACACCACCAGAATCGACAGACTGATCAAAAGCGAGACCTGAGAGCCTGACAATTTCTCCTGATAAGACAAGCCAGTCCACTCATAACCTACGCCTTGAGGCAAGGCCGAGATGATTTGTTCCATTTCCTTCATGGCCTGACCGCTGCTGGCACCTGGCTTGGCATCTCCGGAAATGCTAAATGACGGATAGCCATTGTAACGGGACAGTTGCACAGGTGTATTTGTCCACTCCAGGCTGGCGAAAGAGCTGACAGGGACCTGATTGCCATTACGGGATGGCACATGCAGTTGCAGCAGACTCTGTGGAGTCATACGTTGCTCACTCTGCGCTTGAACCACCACTCTTTGCAGCCTGCCTTGATTATTAAAATCGTTTAGCATGGCTGAGCCAAAAGCTGTTGATACCGCATCACTGATCGCATGAAAGGACACACCCATAGCATCCGCTTTGGCTCTGTCCACAGCAAGTTGCAATGTAGGAGCATCCTGCAATCCTTCCATCATGGCATAGGCAATAGCAGGCGACTGATTGGCTTTGCTTAACACTGTATCCAAAGCCAACTGCATTTGTTCGCGACCTACTCCGGTTCTGTCCAGCAGACGCAAGGAAAAACCGCCCGAACTGCCTAATCCCTCTATTGCTGGAGGCGCCATAGCCATCACAGTAGCCTGCTTAAAGTCAGCAAAATGGGCATTGAGCAGCTCAGTTTCAGCGACAACAGACTGCTCTTCAGTGCGCTCTGACCAGTCTTTCAAATCAGGAAACAAAATTGCGGCATTTTCTCCGGTTCCAGAGAAACTAAAGCCCATCACTGAGGTCACCCACTTCATGCTGTCACGGCTGCTTAAATAGTCTTCGACCTGAGCTACAGCCTTTTCGGTGCGGCCAAAGGTTGCGCCTGCCGGAAGCTGAACATCCACCATCAGTGAGCCTTGATCTTCTTCAGGCACAAAAGACTCAGGCACTGTGCGATAAGCGTAAACTAAGACAACAATTAACAGGCTATAAAGCAGCATAGAGCGACCAGCCCGCTGGATCAGGCGCTGGTTAACCTTGCTATAACCAGAAGTCAGTTCGGCGAAATACCTGTTAAACCAGCCAAAAAAACCTGATTTGTTCAGGTGCATAGCACCATCTACTGGTTTTAACAAACTGGCACAAAGCGCTGGTGTTAAGCTCAAGGCCAAAAAACCCGACAGTAGAATAGATACAGCCAGCGCCATAGAAAACTGCTGATAA
>NZ_JAIWOI010000148.1 GCF_020217005.1 Rheinheimera sp.
ATAACGCCGACTGAACCACTCATAAAGGCCAAAGGTAAAAATACCGCGCTCAGCACCAGCGTGATGCCCATTATGGCACCTGACACCTGCTTCATGGCCTTTTGCGTCGCTTGCTTAGGCGTCAGTCCCTCTTCCAGCATCAGGCGATCGACGTTTTCAACCACCACTATGGCATCGTCCACCAGAATACCTATGGCCAGTACCATACCAAACATCGTCATCATATTGACGGAAAAGCCTAGCAGGTACATCACAGCTAAGGTCCCCATCAGACAAACCGGTACTACCAGTATTGGGATCAGCGTATAACGCAGGTTTTGCAAAAACAGTAACATCACCAGAAAAACCAGAGCTATGGCTTCCAGTAAGGTGTACACCACTTTCTCAATAGCCGCTTTGACAAACCTTGAGGTGTCATAAGGCACTGACAGTTCCATATCGGACGGCAGATACTGACTCAACTGATCTAATCTGACTTTGACTGCATCTACGGTACGGATAGCATTGGCACCTGGCGCCAACTGAATGGCCGCTATAACCGCATTTTTACCATTGAGCCTGGTATTGAAATTGTAATCTTGCATGCCAATTTCTATACGAGCCACGTCTTTGAGGTAAAGCGCCGCGCCGTTAGATGTGGTTCTGAGCAGGATCTGGCCAAAGTCTTCCACTGTTTTAAGCGTGCCATCCAGCACTATAGATGCACTGACTTCCTGCTCTGTGTTGCCAGGACTGCTGCCAAAACTTCCGGCAGGCACCTGAATATTTTGAGTCCGGATCGCACTACTGACATCCTCAACAGACAAACCGTAAGACACCAGCTTTTGTGTATCCAGCCAGACTCGCATCGCGGCTTCTGAGGAGAAAAATTGCAGCTTTCCTACACCCTCTACCCTGCGTATTTCTTTATTTAGCGAACGGGTGGCAAACTCAGACAAGGCCACCATGGATTTAGAGGCATCATCCTCTTTGTAACTTAGGGCGTAAAACATCAGAAAACCAGCACTGGACTCCTCCACTTGTAAGCCTTGCTGAGTCACAGCGGCCGGTAACCTTGATTCGGCTTTTTTCAGGCTGTTCTGCACTTCCATCTGAGCGACAGCAACAGAGGTTCCGGGTTTGAAGGTGACTGTAATATCCGAAGAACCGGACGAACCAATGGACGACTCAAAATAAAGCATATCTTTGATGCCATTGAGCTCTTCTTCTATCACAGAGGTCACAGACTCCACCATCACCTCAGCAGAAGCTCCAGGGTAAGTTGCAGTTACAATAATTTGCGGTGGCGCGACCACAGGAAACTGAGCAACAGGCAGATAAGGCAAGGCGAAAAGCCCTGCCATGCTGATAAAAATGGCCACGACCCAGGCAAATTTTGGGCGGGATATAAAAAACTCAGACATGTGATTGATCTCAAAGTGAACCGGAAACGGGAGAGGCTGTAGCAGCTGCATGCTTCAGATCATCAGCCAGCTGCACCTGAACTTTATCTCCAGATTGTAGCTGTGAGGTGGCGCTGGTCAGCACAATATCGCCTGCAGCAAGACCTGCAGTGATCTGCCAATCCTTCCCTACCATCACGCCAGTGCGGACTTCCCTGGGTTCAGCTTCACCATTCTTATTCTGTACCCAGACCCATTGCTGCCCCTGATGATCCCGGCTCAAAGCGCGCTGTGGTATCAGAATAGCATCTGGCACAAAACCAAGCCGGGTCCGGACTTTGACATACATGCCGGGTAACAACTGCTGATCTTTGTTGGCAAATTCGGCTCTGAGCGTTAAAGTTCCGGTGTTTTGATCGACCTGACTTTCGGCGAATAATACCTGTCCCTGCTGAGCTGGCTGCCCGGCGTTATCCAGAATATTCAATTGATTGACCACCTGAGCATGACCTTGCTTTATGCTTTGCTGGCGTTGCATTTCAGCGCCTGACGATAAATTCATATCAACGTACACAGGGTCCAGCTGATGAATGACGGCCAGTTGAGTCGCCTCATTCTGCCCCACTAACGCACCTTCACTGACTAAAGCTCTGCCAATGCGGCCTGCAATAGGAGCTGTGACTCTGCTGTAGCTCAGATTGAGTGTGGCATTGTCCAGATCCGCCTCTGCAGCCTGCACTGCGGCAGCTGCGCTGAGCAGGTTGGTTTTTGCGTTATCAAATTGATGCTGACTGACTGTAGCTGTGGCCAGTAGTGGTTTATATCGCCTCAGCAGATCGTCGGCTTCTTGCTGGGCTGCTTTGGCTTTTGCAAGTTCAGCCTGGGCCTTTGCCAGCGCCACTCGTAGAGGGGCAGGATCGAGCTGGAATAAAACCTGACCAGCACTGACCAGACTTCCTTCGGCAAATTCACGTTTGAGCACAATTCCCGCAACACGGGCACGCACTTCCGCCTGACGAACCGCAACCACTCGTCCCGGCAAATCTTCGGTGATATGCAGCGGTGCCTTTGTCACCACCAGGGCATCAGCGGTTTTCACCTCAGAGCCGGTTTCAGCCGCAGGCTCTGGGGTACAACCAATCAGGATCATGGCCAAAGTGATAGCCAGCAGATTCTTCCCCTTCCCCATCACCACTACCTCACTTAACCCGCTTAATTTGAAGGAATGCACGATACCACCAAGAATCAAATGAATCAACTTGGATTCATTTGATTCTTTTAAATTGCAGAAGTATAGTGATTACCAGCACTGAACCGAGTAGAATGCTCAGTGCTGTTGTGTTGATATGGATAAGATGATGACAAAAAGTGAAGCTACAGAGCCTTTGTTGTTGGCTGTTGCTATGGCCATGGTCGACAACCCCAGAGCATCTTTGCTGGAGTTGGCCAAAGCTGTTGGTGTCAGCAAAGCTACTTTGTATCGGATGTGCCCAACCCGGGATAACATCATAGAACGTTTGTTTTCTGAATCTGTGCGCCAGTTTGATTTGGTTATTGCCGCAGCTGAGCTGGACACAGCCCCTGTTCCTCAAGCCTTCCGCGCTTTGATTGAAGGTCATTTGAACCACAAAGAACTTTTTGTTTTTGTGTCCAATACCTGGGAGCCCCAGCTGCTGGAAGCATCAGCTCAGGGTCATCGCTGGGTGGAATATGAAATGCTTTTTGATAAGTTTTTTTTACGTGGCCAACAGGAAGGTTTTTTTCGGATCGACATCAGCGCAGCGGCCTTATCTGAGTTGATGATAGGTATGTTATCCGCCCTGTTGAATGCTGAACGCTCAGGCCGGATCGCCCGTAAAGATATGCTGGATACTATGGAAAAAATGTTTTTAACCGGCGCGCAGAGGCTGTAAGCACCATCAGGAGCCAGGCTTCTGCTTAGGTTGCGCTATCAAAACTCATACTCCAATGCAAAGCGTAAAGTGCGATCGACGGTTTGATTGTCGATAGCCACTATCACGGCCAGCTCCCATTTCAGTTGCTCTTGTCTGTCAAACTTATGTACCCCCATCAGGCTTGGGCCTGCACCTTTATAGTTTTCACCGGCATAAAGCTCGATAGCCGGCTGCACTGCGGGTAACCAACGGTAACGGTACTGGGCGCGGAATTCACTTTCCCACTCAGGATCTAATGTTTTGCCCCATTCGTACACGGCCAGAGCGTTTAAGGTCAGACTGGTTGGGCCAAATTCTTTTTCCATTAAAAGCCCTGTAGTGAATTCATAGTTATCCTGATTATTTTGCCGTTCCAGCTCAAACAGCATCCCCCAGTCAGCGCTGTATTGGCCTTGCTCTGTCAACATCCAGCGTAGCTCAAGCTCATAACCAGATAACTTGTAATCTTCCGGGCTTACCCTGTCTGCTATCGCATAAATTTCCAGCGCAGCACGCTCAGCGACAGAAAAACCGTAGCCCAGTTTTTGTCCCATAGCGTTATTGTCCGGATGATCGGCCTGACGCTGATAAAAATAGCGATATTCAAAACTGCGTTCCAGCGGTTGCACATAGGGATGATAGACTTTGTCCACAACCCGGCCATCGGCCAAAGCCAAAGTGCTGCTACCAAGACAAACAAAGCACAAAGCCTTTATCACCGCCTTTTTGCTGTAAAGCTTCATCTTTTTTTCTCCATAAAGCTGCAACACCAGAACAAGAGCACTAAACACACCATATACAGTAACAGCTGAGATAAACCGGGTGTGGCTTCATAACCCATCAGCGCCTGCAAAAAGAACCCCAATTCGGATTGTTCCGACAGCAACTGTTCAGTTTGCCAAAGCTGCGGACCTGCTACTAACCAATCGGATTGTATCAGTAAAGCCGACGCCATCATCACCTGCCGGGCTCCAGTGAAAGACAGCAGCAAGGCGAAACTCTGGTGACGCCACAACTTCAGTTCAGTCAGCAAGTAATACCAAAGCACGGCTATGCTAGCGCCGATCCCCACCCCCAGGGCTGAACCTAGCACCAGATCTGCAGGAGTGTTTTCTGTTTGTGTAGGCAACCAGATATAAAGCAACAAATTACTGCCACTGATACTGAACAGACAAGCCGCGGCAAGTGCTGAACCCCAGAGTGCATAGCTGGTCTTTCTGGCAGCCACACACAACAAAGCAAAACAGCTCAGATATAAAAAGCTATACAAAAACTCCAGTCCAAGACCATCCAGCAATTCCGAGATCCATACCATCTGCAGGCTAATCAGGCATAACATCAGCGCTGAAGGCAGGACGAAATACAGAGCAAAGTGACGCCAAAGGCTACGGTGCCATACCAGCAGAGTCGCCAGCAACAAGCACAGCGGCAGCAATTCGCGTAAAAACATCAGAACCGTATTAATCAGCATGTTTAGCCTTGTGCTGCAGCCATTCCTGCTCAGGCAGAGCTATCAATACTCCTTGCGCACTGTCAGGATTGTACTCGCCAAAAAATTCATATTTCCCGGGTTCCAGTGGACCAATAAATAAGGTGGCTTTGCCTTTGCCCAAAATCACTTTTTCACGGTTTAAACTGAAACTCTCGAACTCTTCAGGTGAGGGATCCTGATTAAATACCAGCAATTTCATTTTTTCTCCTGCCGGCACGTAAAGCACTGAAGGCTGAAACAGATGATCTTTAATATGCAGCTCAAATACACTTTGCTCCGCCACTACGGGCAGAGTCAAAGCCAGCATTAACAGAGGCGTAATGGGTAATACCTTTTTCCTGTTTTTTCTCAACTGTGTTCTCTCAACTGTTTTTTTTCACAGGGGCAGTTCCACTGTCACTTTTAATCCACTACTAAAATCTGCGGCGCCAAGACTGATCCGCCCTTGATGCAAAGCCACTATATCCCGCACTATCGCCAACCCCAAACCCGAGCCTACAGTGCCGGATTGATGTCTGTCACCCCCTACCCGGTAAAACCTGTCAAACACCCGGCTGTACTCACTCGGCGCTATACCAGGGCCATTATCCTGAACGACCAGCACGGCTTTGTCCTGCTCAACAGACAACTCAATTTGAATACAACCTCCCACCTGGGTGTATTTACTGGCATTGCCAACCAGATTGCTGACCAGCAAACGCAACGCAAAAGCATCACCTCTTAATGTTAAATGCTCTACACCTAAAAGCTCTATTTGTTGTTGTTTTTGCTCAATTTGTGGGTACCAATCTGCTACCACCTGACGACATAATCCCGCTAAGTCCAATTGGTCTGTTCGTGCCTGAAAGTGCTCTGGGTTGGTACGGTTTAACAGCATAATTTGTTCTATCAGAGTACTCATCCGCTCTACACCAGCCTGTAACGCCAGCATTGAACCTTCCGGATCACTGATGCCTGATTGTTGCCAGCGTGCTGATGCGTTATGCAAGTTAACCTGTAATACGCTTAAAGGAGTGCGCAGTTCATGCGCCACATCAGAGGCAAAACGTTTTTCTCTGTCAAAAGCATCGGCTAATCGGGCAAACAATTGATTGGTTGTTTTCAGCATTTGATCCAGCTCTGCAGGCACCTGTTCTAAAACAACCGGACTTAAGTCATTGGCTTTTTTCGAGGAGAGTTGGGCTGAGAATCTGTTAATAGGTGATAATGCCTTACTGACGACCAGCCAAATGAGCAACGCCTGCAGCGGCAAACTCAACACCACTGGGTAAATAGAAGCGGTAATGACTTCATCCGCCAATTGTTGTCGTTGTTTTAACGGCTGAGCCACTATGATGGTCAACAAATCTGTCGGCGTCTGCCGAAACACCCGCCATCTTTTACCGCCGAAATTATGCTCACTAAAGCCTTCGCTGTCTGACATTGAACTCTTGGGGGCCAACGCACTGCGATACACCAGCTCACCTTTTTGCCAGACCTGGAGGGCCAAACCAAGTTCTTGCTGAGATCCGCCCTGGTATTGCTGCGATAAGCTGGACGCCAGCACTTGCAAATCCTGATCAAACAAAGCTTCGGCCCTGCTGGCGCTTTGCTTATAGCTTTGCAGAGCAGCCACAAAACTGATCAGCGTAAAAAGCGCAATCAGCACTGTCACTAAATACCGACGCAAGGATCTCATACTTTACTCATATCAGACTGATGCAGGGGTTGCACTGACGCTGTAGCCCACACCACGTAAGGTTTTAATAAAATCTTTTGGCAACTTTTTCCGTAAATTGGAAATATGCACTTCAAGCGCGTTGCTTGCGACTTCTTCACCCCAGGCATATAAACTGGCTTCAAGCTGCTCACGGGTTTTAATTCGTCCTGCCGACTCCATTAACTCTTTCAGTAACATATATTCACGGCGTGACAAGTTGACAGTCTCGCCATCCACCCGGGCTAAATGCGCGCTGGTATCCAGTTCCACCTGCTGTAACTTAATTAAATGCGTCGCCGCTGTCCCCATCCGCCGTTCTATGACCCGCAATCGGGCAAATAACTCGGGCATGGCAAAAGGTTTGACCAGATAATCATCAGCACCTAAATCTAATCCACGGATCCTGTCATCAACGCCATCGCGGGCGGTTAATACCAGAACGGGCAAATGCGTGTCTTTTTGGCGGCTCTGTTTTAACACATCAAGACCGTCCATATCCGGCAAGCCTAAATCCAGGATCACAGCATCACAGTCTCTCGCTTTGATACTACTCAAGGCATGTTGACCTAAACTAACATGATTGACCGCAAAGCCCTGGCTGGACAAAGCGAGCACCAATCCTTTAGCCAAATCTAAGTCATCTTCGACTAACAACAGTCTCATACATGCCCCTTTATCTGAACCTGAATGCGAAAGGGGCAAGCCCTAAA
Organism: Rheinheimera sp.; assembly: GCF_020217005.1. Classification (GTDB taxonomy): domain Bacteria; phylum Pseudomonadota; class Gammaproteobacteria; order Enterobacterales; family Alteromonadaceae; genus Pararheinheimera. The sequence goes on from NZ_JAIWOI010000148.1 coordinate 7,218, forward strand.
CAGCATCTGATTGTAATGTGAGACGGGCGTGGATAAGCCCACGCCACTGCGTTTTACAAATTAACGTTTTAATTTTTTCGCTACTTTGGCTTCCAATGCCGCAATTTCCTGTAACCGCCCTTGATCGGCACTTAGACGATCAGGACGAGGTGCGGCTTGTTTTGCCTTTTCAATGTAACTCATGGCGGCTTTATAGTCGCGTTCTTCTGTTAAAAATTCAGCATAAAAATAATTAGGATCAATACCTTGAGGGTTAATACTCAGAGCTTTTTCCAGCATCTGCTTAGCATTTTTGTCACTGCCAAAACCAATAGGCCAGCCCGGGACTTTATAGTAGAGCACACCTAAACTTGTGTAAGCCGAGCCTTGTAAGGCCTGGCTATCTATCTTAAGGGCAGCTTCCAGATCGGCTTTGGATTCTTCAGCCAGTGACATAGCACCTAAGCCACCTTTGACTCCGGCATAGCTGGATTTAATAATACCGCGCCAAATCAAGGCTTCGGCTTTGTCTGCATTCGAAGCAACTACCGCATCAGCTTGCTTTAACAACTCAGGATAAGCCTTCTCTTTTTGCTCCTCTGTCATGCTGTAGTTCACTTCAGCCCAGCGGTCCTGCAGAGGTTTAATATCCTGCAGTACATCGGCCTTTGCTGTCAGCGTCAGCAAGAAAACCGGGATCAATACTAATTTTTTCGATATTTTGTTCATGTCTGCCTCGTTAGTGGTTTTTGCCCACAGCCATTAATTCAATTAGTGTTAACTTACTTTTTAACCCCATATCCACCAGCGCCGGGAAAATCCCATTGAGACGGACAAAAATCCGCTCAGGCCAGCCAAGAAAACGGCGTAAATCGTTAGACTTCAACTGCTTAATCAGTTGCTCTGCGACCCACTGCGGGCTATCCATGCTGTTGCCAAGCTGCTGGTTTAACTGCACCACTTCTGTGGAATTAATTGAGGTTTCAGTCGCACGTGGTGCAAAGTACTTCACTTGTATACCGCTTTCTGCCAGCTCACGCTGCAACGCTTCGGTGAAACCCCGCAAACCAAACTTAGTAGCACAATAGCCAGTAAAGCCGGGATGGCCAATACTGCCAAAAGCTGAGCCCACGTTGACAATCTGGCCCTGGTGCTGCCGCAACATAGGCAAAAACAACTGACACAGTTGCATGGGGACCAGCAGATTAATACTGACCAGATCGCCAAACTGCTGCTGCTGACATAAACCAAACTGACTGATGCCGGCATTATTAATCAGTACATCTATGCCCCCCTGTTTTTGGCAAAACTGCAGTAAAGCTTGCTGATCAGTTTCGCTGGTCAGATCGCAGGGGAAAACCAATGTTTCAGCAGCTAACTGGTTTTGCAGGCTGCGTAACTTTTCGACAGATCGTCCGGTCAAAATCAAGCGGGCCCCCTCTCCACTTAACTGTCTGGCGACTTCTGCACCTATACCTCCGGTAGCCCCAGTCAGCAGCACAGTTTTGCCTGCTAAAACGCTCATGCCAAGACCTCCTCTGCGGCCACTTTTTTACTCAAACCATGAGGTTGCTCCAAGCTACGGAATACATCACCATACAAGTGGAAAAACCGTTTAGCACTGTGAATAATCAGCGCCTGTTCGGCAGGGTCTGTGATCTTATTCATTAAACTTTCGAAGAATTTGATATGGTCTTGATCCAAAGCACCATGAGAATTCAGGTAGCTAAAAGCTTTACGTGGTAACTGCAAGGTTCCGGCAATTTTACTGGCCGCTTGCTCTGCTAATGCTATAGACGTGCCTTCGAGCACCAGCACCATGCCAAAAAAGCACAGTGGATTGACACGGCGCACCGAATCATAGGCATAAGACACCATTAACTCAGTTGCAAAAGCCGGAGTGCTGGTGCGTGCTTGCTCTTTGTCATAACCACAAGCAGCAATATCATTCAGTACCCACTCCTGGTGGCCCAGTTCTTCTTCAATATATTCAGCTACAGCTTCACGCAACCATTCTTTTGACTCTGGCAACAAAGCACCAACAGACATCAGCAACGGTACTGTATGTTTAACATGGTGATACGCCTGATTTAAAAAGGCCACATAGTGATCCAGCGTAAAGTCACCCGCAAAAGTGCGGCGGATCATCGGAGCATCCAGTAAATAAGCACGCTCTTGTTCAGTGGCATTAACCAGCGTTTGATAAAAACTCATAGGATTCTCCAATTACAGTGTTAGAAACAAATAAAGCGTGGATATCATTTTGGTACTTTTTGACGACTTCAGCGCGACGTGGCCGGCCATTGGCTGTCAAAGTTCCATCTGCAACAGACAGAGGCTGTGTTAACAGCTGATAGCGTTTAATCTGAGCATAATCAGGTAACTCCTGGTTCACTTTGTCCAGATAAGCGGGCACCAGTGGCGCTGCGTCAGGGTTAGACAGATACAATAGAGCAGCACAATAAGGCTGAGCATCACCAACCAAGACAGCCTGCCGGATCAAACCACTTTGAGTCAGTAAGGCTTCTGGCCATTCGGGCGAAATATTGCGCCCGAGGCTGGAAATCAGTAAGTTTTTACGTCGCCCCAAAATGCGTAACCTGCCCTGAGCGTCTACTTCACCTAAATCCCCGGTAAAGACTTTGTCACTGGCTGAAGACGGCTCCGCCAAATAGCCCAGAAATGCTTGTTTAACTACAATTTCGCCATCAATAATTTCGATATCGCGATGCGCTAAAGCTGTGCCTACCAGTTCCAGTTCTAAAGCAGTACTCTGACGGGCGTCTGCCGTAGACAAAGCCACC
>NZ_JAIWOI010000149.1 GCF_020217005.1 Rheinheimera sp.
ACAGATGCACATTCACTCAAGCCATAGCCCTGATACACAGGTAAACCCAGGCGAGCCGCTTGTTGTAATAAAGCAGTAGATACATGAGCACCGCCTACGGCGATAAATTCCAGAGAATCCGGTGCTTGCCAGCCTTGAGAACGGGCCATTACCAGTAACTGGAGCAATTCAGGCACCAGAATCAGACTTTTTGGTGCAGTACTGGTTATTAACGTCAGCAACGCCTGAGGATTAGTCAACTGACTACCACTAAAGCCACGCATAGCGTCAGGTGCAATCAACACTTCTCCCCCAGCTAATAAAGGGGCATAAATACCGGCAATATTTTCGAGCAAGGTGCTTAAAGGCAATAAACACAAATGTTTAGGTGCGTCCTGATTAATTCGCTGCAGCAGACTCTGCGCAACATCCAATTGGCTTTGCGCCGATAAACACACCCCTTTAGGTTGTCCAGTCGAACCAGAGGTGAAGGTAATCTTTTGACAAGTCGCAGGAATCGCTGCTCCCGGACTTTGCAACTCGCGTCTGTACAGCAATAAATCCCCGACCTGCTCCAGCAAGGTAAATTCTGCCCCTTGCTGCTCTTTATCTGAAATATAAAAATCTGGTTCTAATTGAGTCATCACATGCGCCAGCTGACTGTCTGACAAGTAAGTAGGCAGCGGTACCAGCAGCAAATCAGCATCCAGACAGGCCAGATCCAGCAAGGCCCACTGCACTGAACTATTGGCCGCCAAAGCAATACGTTGCGCGCCGTAGCCCAGTAACAACTCCTGCCATAAATTTATTTGCTTACTGATCTGACTTTCTGTATAGGTCAGACCGGAAGCTAAATCACGCAAAACAGCGGTTTTTGGCAATTCAATCCGCATTAACATTCTCCTTCCGCTAAACCTGCAACTAATTGATGCAGCTGAGGCCAGTGCTGATGAGCCAGGGTAGTCAATTTCTCATCGCTGTGGATCAGCCGGGTCACAGCAGCTAAATCCATCACGCAGACTTTAGGATTGGTGTCGTAATAGCTGCCCCAACTGGCACCGTCTTCACCTAAAGCCTCAGCCTTCGCTTGACCAAGCTCTGTCAATTCAATGCCATGCCGGCTTAAAATACTTCGCACTTGTGTTGTCGCTGCACATAACAAGTAACTGAACTTCAACTGGTCCAAAGCGTAAGCCATTAACACAAACAGCTGTAACAAGCTCTGTCTGTTAATCGCGTACAAGTGACCAATTTCTATAAGTTGCGAGCGCTCTGCTTTTACACCTTGTGTTGCAAGCAGCAGCTCCACAGGCATAGGTAAGTATTGTTCGATAAACAGTGTCGTTTGTGCCGCACTACGCAGTCCAAGCACAGCTTGCCATTGGTTATCCCGGCTTACACCTAGCAAATTTGGCATAAAACTATGCACGTCCGCCTGATAAGCCTTGGCAAAACCACTAGCGATAAACTGTTCTATAGAGGCGCGCTTTGCGTCTGATGCTTTAACCAACTGCAACAGCGCTTTGCCCTCTGGCACTGACAAAGTGGCAGTGGATGACTGAGGCAAACTAAGAGCAACAGACTGTTCGAACTGATAGGAAGACAACATAAGCACACTCCTGCATACCGATTTAGCATGCAGTGTGATGGACGAAGCTTAAAGAAAACTTAAGATTTTTGTTGTTTTGAAAAAAGATCTTTCTTCAACACATTAGTTAGTTGCAAGACCAGTGAGTAAGAGCCCATGCTGCTCAGGCTGTCATCAAGCGAAATCGCCACGGTTCACTGCCCTTCTCCTCGTCTATCAGCAAATAAATATTTGCTTTACAAACATAAACTTAAGCTCAATAGGTTAATTTTATTAACCTGATAGTTGATATTTTTTCACCCTGCTAATACGCTTTGAAAGCGCTTTCAGACAGTGAACTGAGCAATAAGGCTGTTCCACATAATAACAATCCAACAGACAGGGAAAAACAAATGAGAAAAAGAGCGACACCTATCGCCTTACTCTGTGCAGGCGTCACATTGACCAGCTTGTACGGTTGCGGCGGTGGAGCAGAAACAAAATCAAATTTCAACAATCCAGACCCGGTACAGCCAGTGTCGGATTGGGTGATGGTCTGGAATGACGAATTTACCGCCTCTGCTATAGATACAAAAAAATGGACACACGAAGTGAACTGTGCTGGAGGTGGTAACAATGAAAAACAATGTTATACCGACAAAGCAGAAAACGCTTTTATCGAAAATGGTGTGTTGAATATAGTCGCCCTGCCTGCAGCAGCTAACGCTGAAAAACCCTACACCTCAGCTCGTCTTGTGAGTCGTAACAAAGGGGATTTTAAATACGGACGCTTTGAAATGCGGGCAAAATTACCTTCAGGTCAAGGCAGTTGGCCTGCATTTTGGATGATGCCCACAGATTCAGTATACGGCGACTGGCCACGCTCTGGTGAAATTGACATTATGGAAGCGGTGAATCTGAAAGTTACAGGAGCTGACGGCATCACCGAATCTAACGTTCACGGTACCCTACACTACGGTAAAGCATGGCCAAATAATTCCAACTCTGGCAAAAGCTACCTGTTACCGGAAGGTAAAAATCCGGCAGATGATTTCCATACCTATGCAGTGGAGTGGCAACAAGGCGAAATTCGCTGGTATGTCGATAACTACCTTTTCGCCACTCAGCGCCAATCAGAAGTGCGTTTTAATGCCAAAGGTGAGGCTGTTGGTCTGAAACACCGTGGCTGGTATACCGAATACTTTGATCAAAGCGGCGGTGAGTTAGAAACACATTGGGATGCAGCCCCTTTTGATCAGAAATTTTTTATGATCCTGAACTTGGCTGTAGGCGGTAACTGGCCGGAAAACGTAAATAACAAAGGCATAGACGCCAGCGCTTTTACCAATGGTCAACGTTTTCAGATTGACTATGTCCGGGTATATGAATGTGCTTCAAATCCGGCCACAGGAAAAGGCTGTGAGACCATCAGACCTGGGTACGATAAACTGAATGATGCTTTAGTAGAAGGTAAAGCTCCGATCCCTTCCCCCCCTTCGTCTGGCATTGCGCAAAACCTGACTATTTTTGATGGTATACCCAATCCAAACTGGGCAGCGTGGGATTGCTGTGGAGGCTCCACGCCTGGTCTGGTGGCAGACGCAGAGCGTGGTAATGTGTATGAGTTTTCTGTCGGGGCCGCCCCTACTGTGAATGGCTTTGTCAGTCGATCTGAGTTTATTAAAGACCCTGCAGGTAAAGCCACACCTTTTGATGCTTCTCCAATTATGGCCAGTGGTAGTATCAGTTTTGACCTGCAGGTTGTTTCAGCTCCGTCCAATGCCGCTGCGGTCTGGAAATTTAAAGTGGAAAGCCTTGGCGCTACTACAGCAGTAGAACTGGATTTAGCTGCAGGGGGCGCTGTCCCAACCACAGGTCAATGGCAAAGTTACAGTTTCCCGTTAAAAGCTCTGGCTGATGCAGGGTTGGATCTTGCAGCCATTGATGTCGTAATGATTTACCCGGCATGGGGAACCGGTGACGGAGCTGTATATCGTGTCGATAATGTAAAAATAGCTCAACCTAACCAAAGCTTACCAAAATTAGTCTTGTTTGAAGACGGTAAAAACCCCGATTGGCCTATGTGGGATTGCTGCGCTGGTTCTACCCCTACAGAAGAAGTTGACGACGCTGCCCATGGCATGACTGCTGAATTTAAGCTGGGAGCTACTCCGACTGTCATGGGGTTCATCACCCGCCAGGCAAATGGTGGCTCTAATATGCCTTTTTATGCTACGGCTTTAGTGGACGGCGGTTTGATCCAGTTTGAAATGAAAGTGGTTAACGCTCCATCTGCCCCCGATGCCAGCTGGAAGTTTAAAGTGGAATCCAATAATGGTGCAGAAGCTGTAGAGCTGGATTTAACGGCCAGCGTAGAAGCTCAGTCGCCTGTTACAGGCCAATGGCAAACTTATAGCTACAAACTTTCGGATCTAGCCTCCGCGGGTCTGGATCTGAGTGCCATTGATGTGATTATGATTTTTCCTGCATGGGGTACAGGTAACGGCGCAGTGTACCGAGTAGATAATGCCAAAATATTTCATCCTGACGGTGATGCCCCCTCTGCTAACGGCCTGACTCTCTTTGCTGACGCGGCAGCAGAACAGTGGGCTATTTGGGATTGTTGTGGTGGCACTGTACCTAGCGTAGAGCAGGATGATGCCATTCACGGCAGCACAGCACAGTTTGTGATTGGCGCAGCACCAACAGTCATGGGTTTATTAGCAGATGATGATGTGTACTACGACGCTTCATCGCTGCTGGCCAATGGCGTAGTACGGTTTGAGATGAAAGTCGTCAGTGCGCCAAATAATGCAGCTGCGGTCTGGAAATTTAAAATTGAAGCTGGTGATGCGTCTTCGGCTGTAGAGCTGGACCTGTCTGCAAGTCTGGAAGGCGCCACTCCGGTTCCGGGTCAGTGGCAAACTTACACTTTCCCGCTACAAAGCTTGTTTGATAAGGGCCTTGATATCAGTGCTATTGATGTGCTGATGGTATTCCCTGCCTGGGGTTCAGGCGAGGGAGCAGTCTACAGGTTGGATAACGTCGTCATTACAACCCCATGACAAGCACAGCTTTGGTCGCAAAAAACCTAGCAGCGGGGAACCAGGCTGGTTTCCTGTTAACACAACAGCATTCGAATGAACAGGTTCAACATGAAAAGGTTAAACTCAAATAAAAGTCGCCTCGCGGTCTGTATTTCGGTCATCTTATCCGCCGGAACTTTGCAGCAGGCGTTAGCCCAGCAAATTGAAGAAAAAGCAGAAGAAAAAATTGAAGTAATTCAGGTGAAAGGCATCCGTGGCAGTCTGATACGTTCTATGGAGATGAAACGTGACGCCAATGGTGTTGTTGATGCCATTTCCGCCGAAGAAATGGGTAAGTTTCCTGACACCAACCTGGCAGAGTCTCTGCAACGTATTACCGGTGTATCCGTAAGCCGCTCTAATGGTGAAGGCAGTCAAATCACAGTCCGTGGTTTTGGTCCTGATTTTAATCTGGTGACGCTAAATGGCCGTCAGATGCCTGGTACTGGTTACACCCGCTCTTATAGCCTTGAAAATCTATCGTCAGAGGGAGTCAGCGCACTGGAAGTGGTTAAAACTGCCAGAGCCGAGCTGCCAAGCGGCGGTTTAGGCGCCACAGTCAATATAGTGACAACTAAACCTCTGAGTCAGCCTGGCCAGAGTTTTTCTGTGGCAGCCAAGGCGATCCACGATAGTTCAGTGGTTGAAGGTGATGATGTTACGCCTGAAGTCGCAGCAGTATACAGCAATACTTTTGCCGACGATAAGCTGGGCCTGGCCTTCTCTTTTTCACATCAGGAACGGGATTTCCAAAAGCAACAAGCCAATATTCAAGGTTGGCAAGCCAATGTGGCTTTGCCCACTCTGGATGCCAGTAAAGTGGTCGATGCACGGCCTGAAGATGCTCAGGGCAATAAAATTGGTAACTACTTTTTCCCCAAAGATATGAACTACGGCATGGAGAATGTCGAACGGGAACGCAGCAACGGGCAACTCACTTTGCAATACGAGCCAGTGGATGATTTTGTCGCTACATTGGATTACACAGGCTCGCGCGCTATCACTGGTACTAACGCTATTGGCTGGGGGATCTGGAACGAGTTTGGTGGCAATATTAACGCTTACGAACTGGATAAAAATGGCACTGCACTTTATGCAGATATCAGTGGCAATGACGGTTCTTTTACTGCAGACAGAAACACCACTGAAGTGAAAGCACGATCTGTAGGTTTAAATCTGGACTGGAAACTGAATGATGACTGGCATTTCGCGCTGGATTATCACGATTCCAACAACAAAGCGGACAATGGCGCAGACAAAGGTTTAGGCAGTGCAGGCCAAGTGATCTTAGGCTCTGATCAGTTACTGTCAAAAGTTTATGACTATCGTACCGGAGATATTCCTCAGGCGATGATATTCTGGCGTAATGGTACCAATGAGTTAACACCAGGCGAAATTGACTCCAATTTCAGTCAGTTCAGCCACTCCCCTGGTGAATCAGAGATCCAACAACTGCAGCTGGACAGTACCTGGTTTAATTCCAGCTTTAAAATCCCTCTGAGCACTATTAAATTTGGAATATCCGTTACGGAACAAAGCATGGGAGGTTACACAGCCTGGAGTGGTTTAAGAGGTGGCCCAGGCTTTAACCCGGCTTATCCGCAAATCTTTCCGGATAGTATGTTTACCCGACATTCGACCAGCAATTTCCTTGACCAATTCAGTAGCGGTGGTAGTTCACTTCAGCCACATTATTACTACACCTATGATTTTGATGAGGCAGTAGCGCGGCAAAAGGCATTTCTGACGGAAGCCATAATGGGTGGTGATGCCTATGTGCCTGATGCCTACTTTGATGGCATAGACAGTCAAAGTAGTGTGGACGAAGACACCAACAGCGCCTATTTGCAATCACAGTGGGAGCTCGAGTTAGGTGCATTTCCACTGCAATTAAACGCTGGTGTGCGCTATGAGGAAACTGATGTCACCAGTACTGTGCGCCAACGTGTTGAAACTCAGGTGAACTGGGAAAGCCCTTCAGAGTGGATCACCCAGTATGAACAGGGTGGTGTTGATAATTTTCTGACACTGACAGGTAAACACGACGTACTGTTACCTATGTTAGATTTAAAAGTTGATATAACAGAAGACCTGGTCGGACGTTTTTCCTGGGGCAAAACCATAACCAGAGCACCTTTAGGCTCTTTAGCTGGCGGCCGCAGCTTAAGTGGTAGTCCCAAGCCTGGCTCCAGAACTGGTGGTCAGGGGAATACGAACCTACTACCTTTTGAGTCTACTAACCTGGATCTGACACTGGAATATTATTATGGTGATGGCAGTTATGCCGCCTTAGGTTATTTCAAAAAAGACGTAGATAATTTTATCCAAACCACTATTACTGAAACCACTATCGAAGGCTTACACGACATATTTAACGGCCCGCGCTATCTTGAAGCCATTGCTGATATTGAAGCCCGTGGTGAGCAGGCGACCAGTACCGCCATTTTTGAACAAATGCTGGCAAACGGTCATGGCAATGCGGAAGGTAAAATAGAACCTAACGCTCAGGACCCATTGATCGTCTGGAATATCAGTCAGCCCACCAATACAGATAAAAAATCTGTTGATGGTTTTGAACTGGCAATACAGCATCTGTTTGGCGAATCTGGTTTTGGTATGGGCGCTAACGCTACTTTTGTCCAGGGCGATGTGGAATTTGACGTCACCAGTCTGACACAACAGGCTCCTCTGACAGGTTTAAGTGATTCCGCTAACTTCCAATTGTTTTATGAAAAAGAAGACTGGTCGGTGAAAGTCACTTATGCCTGGCGCGACCAATACTTGATTGGCGTAGGTCAGTCACAAGGCTCTGCTGACGCTCCGCCTCAGTTTGCCAAAGCTTATGGTCAGTGGGATATGAGTCTGAACTATTCGGTAACAGAGCAGCTCAATCTGTTTTTTGAAGGCGTAAACCTGAATAACGAAACTGAACAGGGGTATGGCCGCTATGAAGAACAGTTCTTATTCGCCCGCCAGTATGGTCCACGTTATACCTTAGGCATGAGATACAGCTTTGACTAAGCGTTGTTGTATATGCTTTACACAAACACCCGGCTCTTTGCCGGGTGTTTTTTTGGTCAGTCCTGGTACGGACAAGCTAACTTTATCACGGTTTTAGCTTACGAGGCAGTACGTCGCCATGCTGACTATAGTCCCTTATCGCGAACTGATGCTCAGCCACTGCCGGACTATGGTGACTATGAGTTGCAGTGATCACCATTAAAGTGCCACCACTGGCCAGCGCGGCCTGTATACCAATATCAGCATCCTCAAAAATCAGACATTGGGTGCAACTCACGCCAAGCCGTTTTGCTGCCAATAAATAACAATCAGGTTTGGGTTTACCCTGATCAACATCTTCGGCAGTGATTAATACCCGTGGCATTGGCAAGCCAGCAGCCTTCAGCCGGGTTAATGCCAGTTCGCGCGGCGCTGAAGTGACGACAGCCCATTTGGCTAGTGGAATTTGCATTAAAAATGCCGTTGCGCCAGGTATTTCCTCAATACCTTCCACTTCAGCTATTTCAGCTTGAGTGATAGTAGCCGCTTCTGCAGTAGCATCTACTCCAGGTAAATTTAAACTCTTGATAGTGTCTATGGCTCTTCTGCCATGAATAGTAGGCAAAAAGGTTTCAACATCAATACCATGAGATCTGGCCCACTTGGCCCAAACGTTCTCCGCAGCAGCAATAGAATTGATAAGGGTACCGTCCATATCAAATAACATAGCGGCAAAACTATGATCAGGTAGTAAATCAAGAGTCATGAGGCTGCAGTCCTTCGGTCGAATAAGGTTTATAACTCAGTAAGTTACTTTGCCACAAAACAAACACGGACGAACAGAAAAAGTCACAGCGACAGGGATTATTACTGTGACTTTCATTCTGCAATATTAAGCCATAGATAAAGCCATTGCGTCGGCACCAGCAGGAAAACGCTGTTGACCCGATTGATCTGTGGCGGCACGGAACACAGCTTCAGCCACATCCAACTCTTTAGTAAATTGCTGTACCTGCGTAAAGGCTGCAAATACACTGTGGGCATAGTCAGCATAATCCGCTGTGATCAAGCCTTGCATACGCTCAGTACCATTACTGGTAAAGTTGGTCGTTGGGCCATAACCTGGCTGCACCAATTTCACCTCAATGCCAAAGGGCTTTAACTCCAGAGCCAAGGACGAGCTAAAACCTTCAATAGCGGTTTTACTGGCGGTATAAACAGCCACCAATGGCATGGGCATTAATACAGCACTTGAAGTGAGATTAATAATCAAGCCAGATTTTTGCGCCCGAAATTGTGGGATTACCGCCTGAGCCATGGCAATCATGCCAAAGGTGTTGGTTTCAAATACCTCACGCACAGTAGTCATTGGCGTGGCTTCACAAGCACCAAAGAGCCCTATACCAGCATTATTTACCAATACATCTATAGGGCCTGCCTCTTCCAATGCAGCCTTGATACTTTCGGCTTGCGTTACGTCCAAAGCTAAAACTTTTAAGTGTTCCGACTGAGGCAAACCAGCAGTGCATGGCGTGCGCATGGTAGCTATCACTTTCCAGCCTTTGGCCAAAAAATACAAAGCGGTTTCCCGGCCATAACCAGATGAACAACCCGTGATCAGTACAGTTTTCATCGCATCTCCATAAGTTAGTTTCGCTGGGGTTAAAGTAGCGAACATCGACTGAACTATCTATAATCAATAGTTCACATTTCATTACTTAGAGTTCAAAACTTATGGATCCGCTGACGGAAGTGATCAGCTTGCTGCAACCCCGCACTGTGTTTTCAAAAGGCATCAGTGGCGCCGGAGCCTGGGCTGTACGTTATTCTGATTTTGGTTTTCCAAGCTTTTGCGCTGTGCTCGAAGGCAGTTGTTTGCTTGCGGTCGACGGTCAGGACCCCGTTACTTTGCAAGCGGGAGACTTTATTCTGCTACCGACCACGCCGGGTTTTACTATGTCGGGTTTTGATAAAGTTACGCCACAACTGATGGATTCCAAAGCTGCTGCTATAGCGACAGGAGAAATCCGTCATGGCCGGACAGAAGGGCCTGCCGATGTGCGCTTATTAGGGGGATATTTTGAGTTTAACTCGCCCGACTCCGCTTTATTGGTCTCTCTGATGCCTGGCATAGTGCATCTGCGTCAAAGTAAAAGCCTGCCTGTACTGGTGAGTTTGATTAATGACGAATGCCAAAAAGCTTTAGCTGGTCAGGATCTGGTGTTAAGCAGACTGGTGGAAGTCTTGTTGATTGAGGCATTGCGTTCCACAGCCACAGAGCAGGCACCACCAGGTTTATTGCGTGGTCTGGCGGATGAACGCGTAGCTTTGGCAATTCGGGAAATTCACCGCGACCCGGCTCGTAGCT
>NZ_JAIWOI010000150.1 GCF_020217005.1 Rheinheimera sp.
GGACAGTTGCCGCTATGGCACAACTATCGGCTTTATCACGCACAGCCTTTTTTCAGCGTTTTGCCCGCACCGTGGGTGTATTGCCAATGGAATATCTGTTGCGCTGGAGAATGGCGCTGGCCAAAGATTTATTAAAACGGCAGAATTTGGGCCTAACCGAAGTGGCAGACCGCACCGGCTATCAGTCAGCCAGTGCATTCAGTACCGCCTTCAGCCGTTATACAGGCCAATCCCCCAGCAGTTACGCTAAGGAAAACAGGCTGATAAAAACACAATAATTGCCGTTATCGGCGCAGAATTTTTTCGATGTTTTTCCCCTTAGCCAGCTCGTCAATCAGCTTGTCTAAGTAACGGATCTTTTGCATCAAAGGATCGGCGACCTCTTCCACCCGAACACCACAGACCACGCCTTTAATCAAAACAACCTTGGGGTTTATCGCAGGAGCACTATCAAAAAAGCCCCTAAAATCAGCGCCCTGCTCCAATTGCTGCTGCAGCTCGGTAGCACTATAGCCTGTCAGCCAACTGATAATTTGATCCACATCTGCTTGAGTGCGGCCTTTGCGCTCAGCCTTTTGCAGATAAAGTGGATAAACAGAGGAAAACTTCATGGTAAAAACGCGGTGTTCAGACATGGTTGGCCCAGCAGTAATTACAGTCTCGATTAAAGCCATATCAGCCCAGAGTAAGGCTGATCTTTTAACGAATCCAGACGGCTTTGTAAATCACCGCTGTGTACTTCCAGTTGATGGCCATCCGGGTCCAACACATACAGCGAATACCCTTCACTTTTGTTTTGCTTCCATTCCTTCACACCAGCCTGCCGTAACTTTGCCGCAAAGGCAGGGAAATCCTCTTCAGCTATATCCAAAGCTATATGAGAATAATCTTTGGCTGGTGACACCTCGTCGCAGAACAGGCAAAGCCATAAGTCACCCAGACTAAGGTAAGCGCCCTTATCCCAACGCACATGAGCTTGCATACCAAGCAACCCGTTATAAAACAGTAAGGATTGTTCCAGATTACTGACTGCTATGGTGAGATGGTTTAATCCTCGAAGCACAAACATTTCCTTAATTATTAAAACTCCTCCACCAGCTTAATATTCTTTTGGTGCTACTTCGAGTAAATGTTCAATCAGCAAACGCAATCGCAGCGGCTGGTTGTCGCGATCGCGATATAACAAATAGGTGTCGCGTTTTGGTCCTTGCCAGTCTGTGGCAAGTGCAACCAGCCGGCCTTGCTGAATATATTCCTGCACTACCCTGCGTGGCAAATAGCCTATGCCTACACCAGCTTCAATGGCCTGCATCGCTATATTCATATCATCCACTGAAAGCCGGATATTACCCTGCGGACTATAGTCGATCTGTTGCTGATCCTGCTGGTGAATAAAGCGCCACACATTGATCGGGCTGCTGACAACCAGAGGGTAATTGATTAGCTCTGAGGGATGCTGAATATGATGCCATTGTGTTGCCCTATTACTGGCACAAAGCAAAGATTGCACCAGGGTCAAAGGCCTGGCTATCCATCCCTGCAACCTGGGTTCGCCAACCCGGATCGCTAAATCTATCGCATGTTCACCCACATCTATCATCCAGTTTGACATACGAATATCTAAATCAATTTTCGGATAACGTAACTGAAATTGATTTAATGCAGCCGCCAGCCAGCGGTACATGGTATTTACAGGGGCAGCTATTCTGAGCACACCAGCGGGCTCGTGTTTTTCGGCATGCAGCTCACCGGAAATATCATTCAGCTCGCTAAAAAGCGGCCCACAACGCTCAAAGTACTGGCGGCCGGTGCCGGTTAAATTAATACGATGGGCGTCACGATGCAGCAGCCGTAAACCCAAAGTTTGTTCTAAAGCGTTAATACGACGACTTAAAGTAGAAGGCGGAATACCAAGCACAGTCGCAGCCTGTCGAAAACTGCCCGCCTCTGCCACGACCCAAAACAGCCGCATATCATCAAGAGAGTAATTAGGTTTCATTTTTGGAATTTAACCTGCTAATTGTCATCATTTATTTTATTTATGAAATATATAAACTGTAAAGCAAGTTCACCAGCTAAATCAATTTTATGAAACAGCAATCCACTTTTATTACTATTGTTCTGTTATTAATCAGCGTCTTTTGTTGGGGAAGTGTGTTTCCAGTGTCAAAAGTGGTACTGGAGCATATGTCGCAAAACTCACTGGTGGTGTGGCGCTTCAGCATTGCTGCATTTTGTCTGGTGCTGTATTTACTGTTCAAAGCCGAACGCTGGCCCAAACTGACTATGGCGCAATATACCAGGGCTATTGCTATCAGCCTGGTTGGTGTGGGCGGTTTTAATTTGCTGCTCTTTACCGGAGTAAAACATACAACAGCCACCAATGGTGCTTTGGTGATGGCGCTAAGCCCACTGGTGACACTATTGATGGTCTGCGCCATATCCCGCAAGTGGATCAGCGGGGCTCAGGCTTTTAGTTTGATCATAGGTTTAGCCGGTGTCTTGCTGGTGATCACTAAAGGCAGCGGGCAGGCGCTGTTGCAGTTTGAATTTAATCAGGGCGATATCACTATTATCACGGCTATGCTGTTGTGGTCGGCTTACACCACAGCGTCACAAAAAATGAGCCACTGGTTACCTGTGTTGCCTTTTACCCTGATCAGCATGCTCTCCGGGGACGCTTTTATTCTGGCCGCCAATAGCCTGCAAGGAGATATTCACCCTATCACCGAACTGCTTAATCTTTCTCTGAACGAGCTGTTGGCTATGCTTTACATAGGTGTATTTGGCACTGTAGTTGGCTATTTGTTTTTTTTAAATGGTGTGCAAAAGCTGGGCTCAGCTTCCGCTGCATTGTTCTTTAATTTAATTCCGGTGTTCGCTGCCTTAACCGCAGTAATGATGGGGCAAGAAGTCACGGCTATTCAGCTGACAGGTATGCTGATTGTGATGCTTGGTCTGATGTTACCGCAACTGCTGAAAATGATTCGCCAGCGCACTGAGCCTCAAGGCTGTGAAGCACAGGGTTAATTTGTTACTCTTTGCTGACGCCTCAGTTTTACCCTGCATTAGGGACGGCAAGTCTATAAACCAGCTCAGTTGGAGCAAGCCGAAACTTTAGTCTGTCCAGAGCAGAAACCAGAGGGCACTTTACGCAGCGCCCTCGTATTTTGACAACGAACAACAGATAAAGCCGCTATCTGCTGGCCCCTACTTTGAAGCAACAGAGGCAGTCGCAAAAATGACCTTATATTCCTCATCTAACAAGTGATATAGCTGCCGGAACGCCGCTGAGGGAGTTTTTAAGTGCGAATTTTATTGCTACCATCGTGGCACACTCCACACAGGCTTTTGATTATGAATGCTATTATTTCGCGTACCAAGTCCCTCGGGCAGCCCCTATTGATTGCTTTTTTGCTGTTAAGTCTTTGCTGCTCAGCGGCTGCCAGCTCTTTTATTACCGCTGACCATAGCCAGTTTTTATATACCGGCCGCATTGATTTTAGCAACGCTAAATCGCCCTCTCTGTCTTGGCCTGGCAGCAGTATCAAAGCTAACTTTAGCGGTAAAAGCTTAGCTGTGGTGCTGGACGACTCTACGGGTAAAAATTTCTTTAATGTCATTATTGATGGCAAGGACAGCCACCCTTTTGTGCTGCAAGCCAAACAAGGCGAACACAACTACCTGATTAGTAGTAGCCTGACCGAAGGACCTCACAGTCTTGAGATCTACAAACGTACTGAGGGTGCCGAAGGCGCCAGTCAGTTTAAAGGCCTGCTGCTGGACGATAAAGCTGGTTTACTGGCGCCGCCAAAACGCCCAGAGCGCCGGATGGAGATCTACGGCGACTCGATCAGCAGCGGCGCGGGCAATGAAGCGGCAGATAACGCTGAAGACGATCTGGCCTCAGAAAAAAATAACTACCTCGCTTATGGTGCCATAACGGCCAGAGCGCTGAATGCCGAACTTCATACTATTTCGCAAAGTGGCATAGGCGTGATGATCAGCTGGCTTGATTTTACAATGCCGCAGTTTTACGACCAGTTAAGCGCTGTGGGCAATAACAACAGCAGCTGGGATTTCAGCAGCTGGACGCCGCATCTGGTGCTGATTAATTTAATGCAAAATGACAAATGGCTGATCGACAATGAAAAACGGCTGCAGCCTATGCCAACCGATGCGCAGCGTATTGCCGCCTACCAGCAATTTATTAGCACTATTCGCAGCAAATACCCCAAAGCTCAGATAATTTGCGCTTTAGGCAGCATGGATGCTACAGAAACAGAACAATGGCCAAACTACGTACGCCAGGCGGTAAAAAACCTGCAGGACCAGGGTGATACTCAGCTGGACACTGTATTCTTCCCTTTTACCGGCTATGGCAAACACCCTCGTGTAGCCCAACATCAGGCCAATGCCGAGTTACTTACCGCCTTTATCCGGCAAAAAATGCAGTGGCATTAGAATTCATCACAAAATGAATTTGAGACTGTCCAAATAAAAAACCCGTCACTAGGACGGGTTTTTTAGCAGAAATTACTAAAGGTTGGATTACCAGCCTGTCAGCTCTTTCAGTGCTTTACCGATGTCAGCTAAGCTTTTCACGGTTTTCACGCCTGCGTCTTCCAGTGCAGCGAACTTCTCGTCAGCTGTACCTTTACCACCAGAGATGATGGCGCCAGCGTGGCCCATGCGCTTACCAGCAGGTGCAGTTACACCAGCGATGTAAGAAACAACAGGTTTAGTCACGTGTTTTTTGATGTAAGCAGCAGCTTCTTCTTCAGCTGAACCACCGATTTCACCGATCATCACGATGGCTTCAGTCTGTGGGTCTTCCTGGAATAATTTCAGGATGTCGATGAAGTTAGAACCAGGGATTGGGTCACCACCAATACCTACGCAAGTAGACTGGCCGAAACCGTAATCCGTAGTTTGTTTTACTGCTTCATAGGTCAGAGTACCTGAACGTGAAACAATACCTACTTTACCTGGTAAGTGAATGTGGCCTGGCATGATACCAATTTTACATTCGCCTGGAGTGATCACACCTGGGCAGTTAGGGCCGATTAAGCGTACGCCTAATTCGTCACATTTTACTTTGGCATCCAGCATATCCAGAGTTGGAATACCTTCAGTGATACAAACGATCAGTTTGATACCGCCGTTAGCAGCTTCCAGGATAGAATCTTTACAGAAAGCAGCTGGTACATAGATCACTGATGCTTCTGCGCCAGTGGCTTCTACCGCTTCTTTTACTGTGTTGAATACTGGTAAACCTAAGTGAGTCTGACCGCCTTTACCCGGAGTCACACCACCAACCATTTTAGTGCCGTAAGCAATGGCTTGTTCAGAGTGGAAAGTACCCTGAGCACCAGTGAAGCCCTGACAAATTACTTTGGTATCTTTATTAATTAAAACGCTCATGAATTACCCCTTATGCCTTAGCCGCTGCAGCAGCTACAACTTTTTGTGCAGCGCTTGTCAGGTCTGTGTCAGCGATAATGTTCAGGCCGCTTTCACCCAGCACTTTAGCACCCAGTTCAGCGTTGTTACCTTGCAGACGAACCACTACTGGTACTTTCACGCCGACTTCTTTCACTGCGCCAATTACACCTTCAGCGATCATGTCACAACGCACGATACCACCGAAGATGTTGATGAATACGGCTTTCACAGCGTCATCAGACAGGATAATTTTGAATGCTTCAACAACGCGTTCTTTAGTCGCGCCACCGCCAACGTCCAGGAAGTTCGCTGGTTGGCCACCGTGTAATTTCACGATGTCCATAGTACCCATAGCTAAACCTGCACCGTTCACCATACAGCCGATGTCGCCACCTAAAGCTACATAGTTCAGTTCCCATGAAGCAGCGTGCGCTTCACGTGGATCTTCCTGTGAAGGATCCTGCATAGCTTTTAATTCTGGGTGACGGTACAGAGCGTTGCCGTCGATCACCAGCTTGGCGTCTAAGCAGTGCAGATCGCCAGCTGGAGTAATAACCAGAGGGTTTACTTCCAACAGAGCTAAATCTTTTTCCTGGAACAATTGAGCCAGACCCATGAAAATTTTCACGAACTGGTTAATTTGCTTGCCTTCCAGGCCTAATTTGAAGGCTAATTCACGGCCCTGGAATGGCTGAGCGCCAACCAGTGGATCGATAGCAGCTTTCAGAATTTTTTCTGGAGTTTCGTGGGCAACAGTTTCGATTTCCACGCCGCCTTCAGTAGACGCCATAAACACGATACGACGTGAAGAACGGTCTACTACAGCACCTAAATACAACTCTTTAGCGATGTCAGTACAGGTTTCAACCAGGATACGACTTACAGGCTGACCTTTTTCGTCTGTCTGATAAGTAACCAGGTTCTTTCCAAGCCATTTTTCAGCGAAAGCGCGGATATCTTCTTTGCTTTTCACCAGCTTCACACCGCCCGCTTTACCGCGACCACCAGCGTGAACCTGAGCCTTGACAACAAACATGTCGCCGCCGATTTTATCTGCAGCTTCTACCGCTTCTTCAACAGTTGCTGCGGCGATGCCTTTCGATACAGGCAAACCATATTGGGCAAACAGTTGCTTACCCTGATACTCGTGCAAATTCATGGCTATTTTCCGTTCATTTTGACATTGAAGGCCACACCGGTGGTGCGACCTGACCTTTAGATCGGCGCGTATTATAGTGCCAATCAGTCTGATAAAAAATGCTGTTGCCCGAAAACAACAGCATTTTTAGTTACTTTTTCCAGATATTAGATATCCAGCAGAATACGGGTTGGATCTTCCAGCAATTCTTTGATAGTGACCAGGAAGCCGACTGACTCTTTACCATCGATGATACGGTGGTCATATGACAAGGCTAAGTACATCATTGGCAGAATTTCCATCTTACCGTCTACCACCATCACGCGGTCCTGAATTTTGTGCATACCCAGGATAGCGGATTGTGGCGGGTTGATGATTGGAGTAGACATCAGAGAACCGAACACACCACCGTTAGTGATAGTGAAGTTACCGCCAGTCAGGTCATCCATAGACAGTTTACCGTCACGGCCTTTGATGGCTAAATCTTTGATAGCTTTTTCGATTTCAGCCAGGTTCATTTTGTCACAGTCACGCAGAACCGGGGTCACCAGACCACGAGGCGTAGACACAGCGATGCTGACGTCAAAGAAGTTGTGGTACACGATATCATCGCCATCGATAGCAGCGTTCACTTCAGGGAAACGCTTCAGCGCTTCTGTCACAGCTTTCACATAGAAAGACATGAAACCTAAACGAATACCGTGACGCTTTTCAAACACGTCCTGGTACTGCTTACGCAGGTCCATGATTGGCTTCATGTTCACTTCGTTGAACGTCGTTAACATGGCTGTCGAGTTTTTCGCTTCTAACAGACGGTTCGCAATAGTTTTCCGTAAACGTGTCATAGGCACACGTTTTTGTGAACGATCACCTTGTACCGGAGCTGGAGCAGCAACAGCAGCCTTCGCTGGAGCAGCTGGTGCACCGGCCAGGAATTTTTCTACGTCTTCTTTGGTGACGCGGCCATTTTTACCAGAACCCTGGATCTTCGCAGCATCTAAGCCCTTTTCAGCAATCAGGCGACGAACAGATGGAGTTAATACTTCATCTGATTCTGCAGCAGGAGCAGCAGCGGCCGGAGCAGCTTCAGCTTTAGCAGCAGGCGCAGCAGCAGGAGCGCCACCGGCAGTCATATGACCAATCACTTGTTCTGCATTTACAGTAGCGCCTTCAGCGTGGACGATTTCGCCCATCACACCATCGGCTTGCGCTACAACTTCAAGCACTACTTTATCGGTTTCAATGTCCACCAGGACTTGATCACGGCTAACGGCTTCACCTGTTTTTACATGCCAGGTGGCGATTGTTGCGTCTGCAACTGATTCTGGTAGTACCGGGACTTTAATTTCCACTTTGTCACCTTTTTTAAAAATTGGGTTTTGTTTCGTTACTAAAACTAAAGTCAGAGCGCCTTGCGGCAGCACTGACGGAATACAAAAGGGCGCAGCTGATGCTGCGCCTTAATTTTTAAGCAATAGTTAAAGCTGCGTTGACTAAAGCCTGTTGCTGTTTGTTGTGTACAGATAAGTAACCTACTGCAGGCGAAGACGAAGCTTCACGACCAGCGTACGTCAGTTTTCCAGTTGCTGGTATTGACGACCAGAAATGGTGTTGACTGCAGTACCAAGCGCCCTGGTTTTGAGGTTCTTCCTGACACCAGACAAAATCTTTTACATGCTGGTAGTCTTTCATGATAGTCGCCATCTCTTCCGCCGGGAATGGATACAACTGTTCAATACGGACTATTGCAATGTCAGTGATATTACGTTTACGACGTTCTTCTAACAGATCGTAGTAGACTTTACCGCTACACATCACCACACGTTTCACATCTGCTGGTTTGATTGGGTCAATTTCAGCGATGGCGTTCTGGAATACACCAGAGGCGATTTCTTCTAAGGAAGAAGTCGCTAACGGGTGACGTAATAAAGACTTCGGCGACATCACAATCAGAGGACGACGCATTGGGCGCACCATCTGACGACGGATCATGGCATAGACCTGAGCCGGCGTAGTAGGCACAACAACCTGCATATTGTGATCAGCACAAAGTTGCAGGAAACGCTCTAAACGGGCTGAGGAGTGCTCCGGGCCCTGTCCTTCATAACCGTGAGGTAATAATAAAGTCAAACCACATAAACGGCCCCACTTTTGCTCGCCTGAGCTTAAGAACTGGTCAATCACGACCTGAGCGCCGTTGGCGAAGTCACCAAACTGGCCTTCCCAAATTACTAAAGCACGAGGTTCAGCTGTGGCATAACCGTATTCGAAGGCTAAGACCGCTTCTTCAGACAAGGCTGAGTCGTACACCTGGAAAGGACCTTGAGAGTCGCTGATATGTTCCAGCGGTGTATAGGTCGTCGCATCGTTCTGATTGTGCAATACAGCATGGCGGTGGAAGAAAGTACCACGGCCAGAATCCTGACCAACAATACGAATGCGGTTACCTGCACCGACGATAGAAGCGTAGGCCAGAATTTCTGCGAAACCCCAGTCAATTTTCTTCTCGCCTTTGAGCATTAAAGCGCGGTCTTCGTAGACTTTACCGACCTGACGCTGCAATGCATGGGTTTCTGGCACTACAATGGCTTTTTCGCCTAATGCAACCAAATCAGCCACAGACATGCTGGCATCGTAAGCTGCAGTCCAGTCGTGGCCTAAGTATGGAGTCCAGTCGACTGCAACTTCAGTCATTGGACGCCACTCTTCCACCACGCAATCGCCTTTATCTAAAGCGTCACGGTAGCCGTCAATCATCTGCTGCACTTGTTCCGCAGTCACCACACCTTCAGCAATCAGCTTCTGAGCGTATAACTCACGCGGTGTTGGGTGTTTTTTGATTTTCTGGTACATCAGCGGCTGAGTTGCATTTGGCTCGTCCGCTTCGTTGTGACCGTTACGACGGTAACAAACTAAGTCAATCACCACATCACGTTTGAAGGTGTTGCGGTAATCTACAGCCAACTGCGCCACAAAAATCACAGCTTCCGGATCATCACCATTGACGTGGAAAATTGGTGCCTGCACCATTTTCGCAATGTCAGTACAGTATGGTGTAGAACGGGTGTCTTCAGGGTTAGAGGTAGTGAAACCGACCTGGTTGTTGATCACCAGACGGATAGAACCACCCACTTTGAATGCACGGGTCTGAGAGATGTTAAAAGTTTCAGCCACAACGCCCTGACCTGCGAAAGCAGAGTCACCATGAATGGTGATAGGCAGAGCTAAAGTACCATCTGTGCTGCCACGGCGGTCTAAACGGGCACGTACTGAGCCCATAACCACTGGGTTCACAATTTCTAAGTGAGACGGGTTAAACGCCAGCGCTAAGTGAACATTGCCGCCTTTGGTTTCGAAATCAGACGAGAAACCCATATGGTATTTCACGTCACCAGCGCCAACCACTTCGTATTTACC
>NZ_JAIWOI010000151.1 GCF_020217005.1 Rheinheimera sp.
GGCAAACTCGTCAAACAACTTGCTAGGGTTTTTACCCAGCACGTTGATCAGCGTATTTAAACGGCCACGGTGCGCCATACCGATAATACAGTCTTTTGCGCCCTGCTCGCCTGCACGGTGGATCATGGCTTTGAGCATTGGGATCATAGCGTCACCGCCTTCTAAACCAAAGCGCTTGGCGCCAGGAAATTTAGAGGCCAGGTATTTTTCCAGACCGTCGGCGGCAACTAAGCCTTGCAACAGTTTAGTTTTTTCTTCTTTACCGAGCGCACGTGAAGCCTGTTGGCCTTCTAAACGTTGTTGGATCCAACGTTTTTCGTCCGTCGATACAATATGCATATATTCAGCACCGATAGAACCACAGTAAGTGGCCTCCAGCGCTTTGTATAAGTCGCCTAACTTCATACTGGTTTCACCACCAGCAAAAGAGCCGACATTAAATTCGGTATCAAAATCAGCCTGAGTCAGGTCGTGATAGGACAACTCCAGATCACGCACACGCGGCTGCTTCCACAGGTTCAGCGGGTCAAGGTTTGCATGCTGATGACCACGGAAACGGAAGGCATTAATTAATTGCAGAACTTTCACCTGACGCTGATCTGAACCACCCGCATTCACCGTAATAACTTCACGGTGTTTGTTTTTGGCGAGTTCAGCAAATTGCTGGCGAATGTCGCTGTGACGGGATTCGAGTTCTACGCCGTCAATTTTTGGCAGACTGGCAAAAAATTCACGCCATTCATCACTGACGCTGGTCGGTTCAGCTAGGTAGGATTCATAGAGTTCATCGACATAGGCCATGTTGCCACCGCCTAAATGAGAAGACTCTAACCACGCCTTCATTACACCTTCGTGCATTTAGTTTCCCTTATTCGAAGCACCTGGAAAAAATTAGCAAAAAGCGCCCCAGTAATGTGGGCGCGCTTCATTTTATACCAATCAGCGCCTTTTTACCCTTCTTAACTTGAAAACTGTAGCTTTGCTGACAGAGTTTCCCGAACCAACCAGATAAATAACCTATCGGATTGAACGCTCGATGACTTGTCGTCAGGCTACAGCACCAATTGTTTTGGGTATGCTCTGACAAAGGGCGCTTAAAGCGCCCGGTTTAACAGCATAGATTTGATCTGACCTATGGCTTTGGTCGGGTTCAAACCTTTTGGACATACGTTGACACAGTTCATGATGCCATGGCAGCGGAACACGCTGAATGCATCATCTAAATCGTTTAAACGCTGTTCAGTGGCAGTATCACGGCTGTCGGCTAAGAAGCGGTAAGCGTGTAATAAACCAGCTGGTCCGATAAATTTATCCGGATTCCACCAGAACGAAGGACAAGAAGTTGAACAACATGCACATAAAATACATTCGTACAGGCCGTCTAACTTTTCACGTTCTTCAGGCGACTGCAGGTATTCACCTGCTGGTGGTAATTCGTCATTGATCAGGTAAGGTTTGACCTTTTCATACTGAGTGTAGAACTGAGTCATATCAACAACTAGGTCACGCACTACAGGTAAACCTGGCAATGGACGGATCACCAGCTTGCCACCTTTGCCTTTGCCTAACGCAGACAAAGGAGTGATACAAGCCAGACCATTTTTACCGTTCATGTTCAGACCGTCTGAACCACAGACACCTTCACGGCAGCTGCGACGGAAAGATAAGGTTGGGTCTTGCTCTTTCAATTTCAACAGTGCGTCTAACACCATCATGTCACGACCTTCCGGGTTATCCAGAATGTAGTCCTGCATACGTGGCGCTGTATCGACGTCAGGGTTGTAACGATAGACAGAGAATACTAACTTCTTCATTCTGCATCCCTCTTAGTACGTACGTGCTTTAGGCGGGAAAGCATCACGGAACTTAGGTTCCATGTTCACTTTACGCTTAAACATTGATTCAGTATCTGGCGTGTAGACGCTGTGGCATAACCAGTTTTCGTCATCACGATCCGGGAAGTCAAAACGAGCGTGGGCGCCACGGCTTTCAGTTCTGTAGTTGGCAGCAACTGCAGTTGAAAACGCGGTTTCCATCAGGTTATCCAGTTCTAAACATTCAATACGCATGGTATTGAAGTCTGAGCTCTTGTCATCCAGACGTGCATACTTCAGACGTTCGCGGATTTCTTTTAACTGAGCTAAACCTTCAGCCATAGCCTCACCTTCACGGAATACCGAGAAGTTCAGTTGCATACATTGCTGTAAGTCTTTCTTGATTTGAGCCGGATCTTCACCCTGACCTGGTTTGCTGTCTTCCCAGCGCTGAGTACGGGCTAAAGCAGCCTGCAGATCAGAATCAGAAGCCGCACGGTATTCAGAGGTAGCTGCCAGAGCTTCGCCCAGGTGTAAACCTGTAGCACGACCAAATACCACTAAGTCTAACAGTGAGTTACCACCTAAACGGTTAGCACCATGTACAGACACACAAGCGATTTCGCCACAGGCAAATAAACCCGGAACTACTGACTCAGAGCCATCCGGTTTTGGATGAATGACCTGACCATGGACGTTGGTTGGAATACCACCCATCATATAGTGACAGGTTGGGATAACAGGGATTGGTTCTTTTACCGGGTCTACGTGAGCGAAAGTACGGGACAGCTCACAAATACCAGGTAAACGGCTTTCTAAAACTTCTTCACCTAAGTGATCCAGTTTCAGTTTGATGTGTGGACCCCATGGACCATCACAACCACGGCCTTCACGGATTTCAGTCATCATAGAACGAGCTACAACGTCACGACCCGCTAAGTCTTTGGCGTTTGGTGCATAACGCTCCATGAAACGCTCGCCGTCTTTATTTAATAAGTAACCACCTTCACCACGACAACCTTCAGTCACCAGAACACCGGCGCCTGCAATACCTGTCGGGTGGAATTGCCACATTTCCATATCCTGCAGTGGTACACCGGCGCGTAAGGCCATACCTACACCGTCACCTGTATTGATGTGAGCGTTGGTGGTTGAGGCGAAGATACGGCCAGCACCACCAGTCGCCAACACTACAGCGCGGGATTTGAAGTAAACAATTTCACCGGTTTCGATATCAATGGCAGTACAACCCACCACAGCGCCGTCCTGGTTTTTCACCAGGTCCAGTGCATACCACTCAGAGAAAACCTGAGTTTTGTTTTTTACGTTTTGCTGATACAGCAGGTGCAATAAGGCGTGACCTGTACGGTCGGCCGCTGCTGCTGTACGGGCAGCCTGCTCGCCACCGAAGTTTTTAGACTGACCACCAAAAGGACGCTGATAAACACGGCCGTTCTCAAAACGAGAGAAAGGTAAGCCCATATTTTCCAGTTCAGTAATGGCTTCAGGGCCTGTCTTACACATGTATTCGATCGCGTCCTGGTCACCGATGTAATCGGAACCTTTGACCGTATCAAACATGTGCCATTCCCAGTTGTCCGGGTGAGAGTTACCTAACGCTACAGTGATACCACCTTGCGCAGATACAGTGTGAGAACGGGTTGGGAATACTTTGGATAACAAAGCACAGGTTAAACCTGATTCGGTAATTTGCAGAGCGGCGCGCATACCGGCACCACCTGCGCCTATTACCACGGCATCAAATTCGCGTACTGGAATATTCACTTAAACACCCCACAGAACAAAGAGACCAACAGCTACATAGCCAAAAGCTAAGGTGTATAACAGGAACTGTAAAACGCCACGCAATGCTGCATTTTTGACGTAGTCAGTTAATACCTGCCACAACCCAATTTTGGTGTGAACTGCGATACAAACTAAGGCTAATAAAGTGAAAGCTTTCATCAGCAGGCTGGAAAACAGTGCTTTCCAGACATCGTAGGTTACTTCAGGAGTAACCAGGAAAAATCCCAGAATAAACAGAGTGTACAGCGTCAGAATAACAGCTGTGGCACGTAACGAGACGTAGTCCTGGACACCGTCACGCTTTAAACTGGCTTGATTCAGAACCATAACCAAACTCCTGCTAAAACAGCTAATACAATCCACAGTGCGATAGTCACAACTGCGCTGGTGTTACCGGACTTCAGTTCTTCCCAGTGGCCCATGTCCATAATCAAGTGACGGATGCCACCAATCATGTGATAGAGCAAAACTGTGATAGTACCCCAGGCGATAAACTTGGCGATGAAGGATTGTAATACCAGTTTCACTTGCTCAAAGCCTTCCGGAGAAGACAAAGACACTGCCCAAGCCCAGATCACAAACACCAAAGCGAAAAACATGGCGACGCCAGTTACGCGGTGCAGGATCGACGCTAACGCAGGAGCAGGAAAAGATATTGTTGTAAGGTCTAGATTTACAGGTCTTTGCTTTTTCACAGTTTCTTGCCCATCGACGCTCTTTATAGAGCTTTGTTGTCATTATTTGTTGCTGAATAATCAGTCAACGCCCAATGGATATACAGGCTACAGCTAAGTGTGGTTCAGCCTATTTTTTTATCTATCAAACGCTGAACAGGTTTAAAACCCGCGACAGTATATAATTCACCAGTTCGGATTACAATTTATGTTTGATTTGGTTATCGAATTTCTGCGTAGTGCAGACTACAGCATTCCATTTTGATGGCAATACGACCAGAGTCGAATACTTATTATCCAATCGCGCATTAAAATTGACTTTTAGGCAGCACTTGACGTTAGAATAGGTGCGATGAAGGTTTAACCCAATTAAAACAACAGGAGAAATCCAATGGCAGATAAAAAAGCTGTCGTGCAGATCGAAGGACAGGCACCATTTGAACTTCCTATCTATTCTGGCACTGCAGGCACTGATGTTATAGATGTTCGTGCTTTAGGTCAGCAAGGATACTTCACCTTCGATCCGGGCTTTATGGCTACGGGTTCATGCGAATCAAAAATCACCTATATCGATGGTGACAATGGCGTGTTGTTACACCGGGGTTATCCAATTGAGCAATTAGCAGAGCACTCAGACTATCTGGAAACCTGTTATCTGCTATTAGAAGGTGAATTACCTGGCAAAGCCAAGTATGAAGAATTTGTGCATACCATCACGCGCCACACTATGGTGCATGAAAAAATTGCCTCTTTTTTCCAGGGCTTCCGTGTTGATGCTCACCCAATGGCCATGCTGTGTGGTGTGGTTGGCGCTTTGTCTTCGTTCTACCACTCAGACCTGGACATTAACGACCCGGAGCAGCGTAAACGCAGTGCTCACCGCTTAATTGCCAAGTTACCTACTATCTCTGCCATGGCGTATAAATACACTGTAGGTCAGCCTTTTGTGTATCCACGCAATGACTTAACTTATGCAGAAAACTTCCTGCATATGATGTTCTCAGTACCAGCTGAAGAATACAAAGTTAGCCCTATCCTGGCCAAAGCCATGGACCGTATTTTCATGCTGCACGCAGACCATGAACAAAACGCTTCAACCTCTACTGTACGTTTAGCAGGTTCTTCAGGCGCTAACCCTTATGCCTGTATCGCTGCTGGTGTCGCTTCTCTGTGGGGCCCTGCCCACGGTGGTGCTAACGAAGCCTGTCTGAAAATGTTACAGGAAATTGGCTCTGTTGAGCGTATTCCTGAGTTTGTGGCTCGTGCCAAAGACAAAAACGACAGCTTCCGCTTGATGGGCTTTGGTCACCGCGTTTACAAAAACTTTGACCCTCGCGCCAAAGTGATGCGTGAAACCTGTCACGAAGTGTTAAAAGAGCTGAATATCAAGGATCCTCTGTTGGATGTTGCTATGGAGCTGGAGCGTATTGCGCTGTCTGACCCGTACTTCATCGAGAAGAAACTCTATCCAAACGTAGATTTCTACTCAGGCATCATTTTAAAAGCCATTGGTATTCCAACCAGCATGTTTACTGTGATTTTCGCTATGTCACGTACTGTCGGCTGGATCTCTCACTGGGACGAAATGTTGTCAGACAAAGGTCACAAAATTGGCCGTCCGCGTCAGTTGTACACTGGTTACACCAAGCGCGACTACAAAAAAGCCTAACCTGCTAATGAGGCCGGATGTTATGATCCGGCCTCATTTGTTTTTGCTTTAGGTTGGCAGCCTTGAATTTCGATTTATCCGCTTTACGTCAACAATTCCCTTTTTTCAGCGCTCATCCGGATTGGATTTACCTGGATAACGCCGCCACTTTGCACAAACCCCAGGCTGTGCTTGACGCTATGCATCAGTTTTACCGCAACCAAAACAGCAATGTGCACCGCTCTGCCCACGGTTTAAGCCAACAAGCTACAGCAGCTTTTGAAGCAGCCAGAAACACAGTAGCGCAGTTTTTAAATGCCCGTTATGCGCATGAAATCATCTGGACCAGCGGCACTACGGCAGGTTTTAATCAGCTGGTGTTTGGCCTGATGGGACCTGTATTACAAGCTGGTGATCGGGTATTAATTTCATCTATGGAACATCACGCCAATATAGTGCCCTGGCATATCCATGCCCAACCTTTTGGTGTGCAGTTGGATGTGGTGCCTTTAACAGCTGAGCACAGGTTTGATCTCGCTGCCTTTACCGAATTATTAAAGCTCAAGCCCAAAGTGGTCAGTATCAGCCACGTCTCTAATGCGCTGGGCCATATTCAGCCAATTAACGACATAGTACGGCTGGCTAAAGCTGCAGGAGCTCTAGTGGTGCTGGACGGTGCACAAGGCATTGTCTGGGAGAAAGTGGACGTACAACAGCTGGATGTGGATTTTTATCTGTTCTCAGGTCATAAGCTCTATGGCCCAACCGGCATTGGCGTTTTGTATGGCAAAACACAGTATTTAGAGCTGCTGCGCCCGCTGTTGGGCGGTGGCGAAATGATTAAAACCGTCAGCTTTTCTGCCAGTAGCTGGAACGATTTACCCTACAGATTAGAGGCCGGCACCCCAAATATGGCCGGTGCTATTGGCCTTGCCGCCGCCATTTTGTGGTTGCAACAGCAGGATTTGACCGCGTTTCAGCACCATAAAACAGCCCTGTTGCATCGCTTTTATACGGGGTGTCAGCAGATATCGGCGTTAGAACTGCTATCTGGTCCGACAACTAACGCAGGAATTGTGGCACTCAACCTGAAAAATGAGCACCCTGCCGATCTCGCAGCCTTGTTAGACCAGCAAAAGATCGCAGTTCGGGCCGGAACTCACTGTGCCATGCCGTTATTTCAAGCACTCAACGTCAAGGGTTCTGTACGATTCTCTTTCGCCAGTTACAACAGTTTCGACGAAATTGACCGAACTTTAACCGCTTTAGCTACAGCAGTGGAGTTACTTGCCGAATGATCCGACCAGATATCTTTACAGAAACCGCCTCAGCTTTAAAAAATATTTACGCCAATCATCTGCCGCAGCTACAGCAACTGAAAGACTGGCAAAGTAAGTACCGCATTTTAATGACATTGGGTAAAGCATTGCCTGCTTTTGACAGCGAATGGCACAGAGATGAGTTTCTGGTGCAGGGCTGTGAAAGCAAAGCCTGGCTGCTGCATTACCAGGATCCAGTGACAAATCAGCACTTTTGGGCTTTTGATAGCGACGCTCGTATTGTTAAAGGGCTGATTATTCTTCTGTTAGTGCAGTTGAATGGCCTGACAACGGAAGAATTGGCACATGCAAAACCGGAGTTATTGCTGAACGAATTGCAGTTACAACAAAATATCAGCCAGTCCCGCAGTAATGGTTTGCTGGCTGTATTAAACAAAATCAAAAATGGGGTCAGATCACATTGTTAACAGTTAACAATGTGATCTGACCCCATTTTCATTTATTTGCTTTGTCGGCCAGTTTTTTCAGCACTCTGGATACAGCAACAAAAGCAAAAGAGCCAGTCACTACTGTGACAGCACCAAAACCACCACTGCAATCTAAGCGCATAGGGCCATCCAGTTCAGGTTTGGTCTGGCAGACAGTGCCATCCGCTTTTGGATACACCAGTTGTTCAGTGGAATACACCGCATCTATGCCAAAACGCCGTTTGGGATTACGGCTGTAGTTATAGTCACGACGCAACGTATTGCGAACCTTAGATAACAGAGGGTCATAGACGGTCTGACTTAAATCGGCCAACTGAATTTGGGTTGGATCAACCTGTCCGCCTGCTCCACCAACCGTCACTATCGCAATTTTATTGCGTTTGCAGTGCGCTATCAGTGCCACTTTGGCTTTGATCGAATCAATGCAATCCACCACATAATCAAAGTCTGTGCTCATCAGCTGAAATAAATTGTCGTGACTGACAAAATCTTCCACCTGATGCACCACACAATCCGGATTAATGGCTTTGATCCGCTCAGCCATCACCGCCACTTTATCCTGACCTATGCTGTCCGATAAGGCATGCAACTGCCTGTTGGTATTGCTGATACAAATATCATCCAAATCAATCAGGGTAATTTCGCCTATGCCAGAGCGCGCCAGAGCTTCAGCCGCCCAGCTGCCGACGCCACCAATACCGACCACACAAACATGGGCCTTCTGAAAGGCATCCAGGGCTTTGCTGCCGTACAAACGACCTATACCGGCAAAACGTAATAAATAATCAGACACGTGCATTACTCAACTTTTAACACTATTGGTTTGTGATGGTTTCTGAAAAGACGGCCACTCCAGCAATGCAGGTTCAGCCCAATGCTGCCTCAAATGCTGTTGCAAAGGAGCAGTCATAAATTCCAGACCATCAGAAGGTGGCAATACCAGCTTTATCTCGGCACCACCCCAGCTAAAATACAGCGCATAGGCATGCAAATATAAACGATCGGAAGCACTACCCTGATACAAATCATCGCCCAAAATCGCAGCGCTGACGCTTTTTAAAGCCACTCTCACCTGATGGGTTTTGCCGGTAAAAGGCTTGACCAAAAAAGCTCTACGCCCTTCGATTTGGTAAAAAGCCGAGACAAAATAACTGACAGCAGGACTAGTTAAAGTACTGGTCAACTTCCAGGCTGAACGGCGTGCCTGCACCATATCACCTTTGACCCAGCCTTGTTTTTTCTTTGGTTTTTGATCGGTCAGGGCTAAATAAAACTTCTGGATCTGCTGCTGTTGAAACAGCTGTGACAACTTCGCCGCCGCTTCACTGCTTTTGGCCAGCACTAATAAACCTGAGGTGCCTTTGTCCAGCCGATGCACTGCATAGAGCTTGACGCCACACTGTGCTTCGGCCAAAGCCACCACGCCGGGTTCAAACTCGGAATGAAAACTGATGCCGGATGGTTTATCCAGCACCAAAAAATCGGCGTGATCAAAAACCAGTTTTACTGTCATTTACAGAGCTGCCGCCACCAGACGGGCTCGTTCTAAATCCTCTGGCGTGTCGACGCCTACAGCCGGGACTTCAAGCGCAGTAGCCACATGAATAGCTTCACCTTGCCATAGCACTCGCAACTGCTCTAAGCATTCAATCTGCTCCAGCTGTGAAGCTGGCCAGCTGACATAATCTTTAATAAAACCAGCACGATAGGCATAAATACCTATATGGCGACGGTAAATATCCGCCAGTTGACTGGTAAAAGCTTTGTCTCTGTCAAAAGGGATCACAGAGCGGCTGAAATACAGCGCATAGCCATTTTTATCGCTTTGTACTTTCACCACATTGGGGTTTTGTACTTCATCGCTATGCTCTATAGCCACGGCTAAAGTGGCCATCCGTGCTTTGGTTTGGCTGGCTAAATTGTCCGCCACCTGACGGATAATAGCTGGTGGAATAAAAGGCTCGTCGCCCTGCACATTCACCACCACTGTATCGTCCGCCAGACCTAATAAAGCCACCACTTCGGCCAGACGTTCAGTACCTGAGTTATGAGCTGGGCTTGTCATACAAACTTCAGCGCCAAAGCCTGCACAGACCTGTTGCACCCGGGCGTCGTCTGTTGCAATCACCACCCGCTTGGCACCACTTTTAACCGCCTGACGGTAGACCCGTTCAATCATGCTCTGACCGGCAATATCGGCCAAAGGTTTACCCGGCAATCGGCTACTGGCGTAACGGGCCGGAATAACGACCAGAAACTCAGAAGGGTTAAGCGCGGCTTGCATTAACGC
>NZ_JAIWOI010000152.1 GCF_020217005.1 Rheinheimera sp.
CATTTGTCCGCCTCATCCAGAGTTAAAGTGCGCGCTTCAGAGGTGAGCAGCACTGGGATATGTTGTTTAATCGGATAAGCCAAACGATCGGCAGTACAAATCAGTTCCTGCTTTTCTTTATCCAGTTTCAGTTTATTTTTGCACAGTGGACAGGCAATGATGTCCAGTAAGGCGATATTTAAAGCCATTATTCATCTCTCCATTGACGCAGCTGTTGCTGCAGCCAGAATTTAAATTGGTCCGAAAGTTCGGCTTCAACCGGCAGGTAATACCAATTGGCCTTGGCAAAAGCGCGGCATTTGACCGCATCTTTTTCCGTCATCAGCACTGGGCCTTCGATATCAGCCAGACTTTGTTCATCAAAAGCAAAATGATCACGGAAAAATGCTGTGGCTTTCACCTCAATACCTACACTTTTTACCGTATCGACAAAACGTTGTGGATTACCAATAGCCGCCACTAAAGTCACAGCCTGGCCTTGTTCCGGCCATTGACTCTGGCCATCCAGAGCTTGCGGCCTAACAGGCTTTAACAGCATTTTATGCGTTGTCTGGCTGCCAGAGTTTGCTGTCGTAAAGTCACCACTGTTGACTATCACCGCATCCACAGTCTGTAAACGCGCAACCGGCTCCCTTAATGGCCCTGCAGGTAATAACTGCTGATTACCTAGTTTGCGCTGACCGTCAATCAACACCAACTCCAAATCACGTTGTAATCGGTAATGCTGCAGTCCATCGTCACTGATCACTATATCGCAGTCTGTGTTGGCAAGCAGATACACAACTGCTGCCACCCGGTCCGGACAGACCACCACAGGGCAATGACTTTTGCTGGCGAGCAGCAAAGGCTCATCCCCGACATCGCAGGCCTGATGCAAAGAAGTGACGCGCACTGGCTCTGTGATACGGGCGCCATAACCCCGACTGACAATACCAGGGGTAAATCCCTGCTCTGTTAAAAACTGACAGAGCCACAAGGTAAAAGGGGTTTTGCCTGTGCCGCCTACTGAAATATTACCCACTATGACAACAGGCTTATCCACCGCATAAGATCGCAACCAGCCGCGCTGATACGCCAAACGACGCAGCTGTGCAATCAGCCGATAGAGCAGACTCAAAGGCCAAAACACTAAGGTAAAAGGGTGCTGCTGATACCAGCCTTTCTCCCACCAGTTCATCCGACTTCACTAAATTGCATTTTATAAAGCTGCGCATAATAGCCGTTTTGTGCCAGCAAAGACTGATGAGTGCCCTGCTCTACAATCTGGCCCTGATCCATCACTAAAATCTGATCGGCATTTTCAATAGTGGATAACCGGTGCGCTATCACAATACTGGTACGGCCTTTAAATAACTCATCCAAAGCGCCCTGAATTTTACGTTCTGACTCGGTATCCAAAGCCGAAGTAGCTTCATCCAGAATAAGCAGTGGAGCCTGACGCAATAAAGCACGGGCTATAGCAATACGTTGACGCTGACCACCAGATAAAGTTACACCGTTTTCACCAATTTCAGTGTCGAGTCCTTCAGGCATCTGCTGCACAAACTCCATCACATGGGCTTTCTCTGCCACTTCCAGTAACAGCTCCGGGCTTAATTCACCACGGTAGCCATAAGCAATGTTATTGGCGATAGTGTCGTTAAACAGCACCACATGCTGCGATACCACAGCCATTTGCGAGCGTAATGAATCCAATGTGCAGTCTTTGGTATTGATACCATCCAATAAAATTTCGCCTTGTTCAATTTCATAAAAACGTGGCAACAAGCTGGAGATGGTGGTTTTACCACTACCGGAGCGGCCAACCAAAGCCACAGTCTGGCCAGGTTCGACTTTGATATTAATCTGCTTTAACACCTGCTTGTCATGGCCTGGGTAGTTAAAACTTAAGTCTTTAATTTCAATAGCACCTGTCACCTGTTTCAGCTCAACAGTACCAGTGTCCTGCTCTGGTTTTTCATCCAGCACCAGGAAGACATTAGCTGCCGCTGCCATACCGCGCTGAAAGTCACTGTTGACAGTGGTTAGCTGTTTCAGTGGTTTTAACAGCAACATCATGGCGGTGATCATTTCACTGAAGGTACCAGGCGTTAAGGTCTCCAGCATAGCCGGGAAGCTGGCCAGATAAATCACAAAAGCCAGGGCAAACGAGGCGATCAATTGAATCAACGAGACGCTGATGGCACGGGTCGCTTCCATCTTAACGTCGAGCTGGCGGTTGCGGTTATTCACCGCTTTAAATCTGTTGTTTTCTAAATCGCCTGCGCCAAAAGATAAAATTACTTTATGGCCGTTCAGCATTTGCTCTGAACTGGTGGTGACATCGCCCATCGCATTTTGCATATTGCTGCTGATTTTACGAAAACGCTTGGATACTTGTGCCACGATAACGGCGATCAGCGGGGCTATGACTAAAAAAATCAGCGATAAATGCCAGCTGTTGTAAAACATCAGGCCTAAACAGCCCAATACAAACACACCTTCATGAATAAGCACCACTAAAGCTTTGCTGGAGGCTTGTTTAATTTGTTCGGCGTCGTAAGTAATTTTAGAGATCAGCTCACCGGTCGAGTGCTTGTCATGGTAACTGACAGGTAAAGCAATCATTTGGCTGAATAACTGCTGGCGTAAGTCCTTCACTATATGAGTTCCCGCCCAGTTTAAGCAGTAGCTGGAGATGAAATTAAATACCCCACGAAGCAAAAACATACCGACCACAAAAACCGGAGCCCAGGCTAAATAAGCCGTATCTTTTTGGGTGATACCACGGTCAATGAAACTGGAAAACTGAGAGATAAAATAAATATCAACACAGGCATAGCCTGCCATACCAAACATCGCCAGTGCAAAACCCGCTTTGTAGGGTTTTAAATACCGCATCAGACGTTTAAAGGTACTAATTGAACCCGTTGTTTGTGAAGACAAATTTAACCCCAGAGAATAAGAAAACCGCCGCCATTCTACCTTGTTGTGCACTGGCTTTCAGCAATTGTTCACTGCTTTTGCAGCCAAAATGGCAAAGGTTGCTGCCGATAGGGCCAGATATTGAGTTGCCGCGCTGTTATTTCAATCCGGACAGCGCCCTGCTCTGCGGTATTCAGTAGCGGAATTTGTAACAACGCCAGGCGGCCCAGCACCTCTTTACTCGGGTGTCCATAGGCGTTATTAGAAGCTGCGCTGTTCAACGCCAGCAAAGGTTTTAACTTAGATAAAAAATCCAGATGACTAGAACTTCGGCTGCCATGATGCCCAAGTAGTAGCAAATCTGTCCTCAAGTTAGGATTAAGCTGCATTAATTCCATTTCTACACTATGACCAATATCCCCTGTCAATAAGCTTTGCCAGCCAACAGTGTTGATTGCCACAACGCAAGAGCTGTTATTACCGCCCTGATGCTGAATCTGGCTTCGAAACGACCACAACAGTGCATCCAGATAAACGGCGGGTAAAGATGAACAAGGCTGCTGCGCAAAACCTGTGTCAAAATCGGCAATTAATTTCAGTTTTGGGTAAGCGTTGATTACTTCAACAAAAGCACCGGTATGATCCGAATCTGCATGACTTAACACTAAATAATCCAGTTGTCTGATGCCCTGAAAATGCAGATAAGGTAAAACGTAAGCTTCAGTGGCGTTGAAGCTGCCGTAGACAGGGCCTACGTCGTACAAAAGCCCTTTATCCCCTTTCTGCAACAGTATGGCTGTGCCTTGACCCACATCTATCATATGCAGTTGCCATTGCTCTGTTTTTGACCATAGCAAGGCCACAAATGGCAGCATCAGCAGCGCGAGCCTGGGTCTGGGCAGAGCCGCAGGAAGAAAAAACCAGGCTATTAATAACAAGGCAACACAACAGGCAGAAAAAACGGTTTGAGCTGGTAACAGCCACCAGTAATCCATCGCGGCGCCGGCCAATAGCCATTGATGCAAAGGGGATAACACCAGTTCTGCCAGTTGCCAATGCCACAGCATGTCAGCAGGTAGTATCAGTTCGAGCAGCAAGGCAAACAGTAAATATGGGATCACGAGCAGAGAACACCAGGGTACAAAAAGTAGATTTGAAAGTAGCGCCAAAGGCGCTATTCCGTGAAAAAACAGTAAGGTTGGCGCACTCATTAAGAGTGTCATCAGGGCCTGAAATTTCAGTGCGTGCTTGATGACACCCCATTGACTTCGATCCTTCAGAGGATATCGCCAGACAAACAGAAAAATCAGCGCCACGGCGTAAAGCGTTAACCAAAAGCTTATACTCATCACCCATAACGGATTCAGCAGTAATAAAAGTCCGCAAACTAAAATCCAGCTTTGACTGTAACTTAAACGTCTGCGCTGTTGGATCAGGTAAACAGCCAAAATCATAGCAACTAAGGCTCTGAGTGTCGGAATAGCAAAACCAGCTAATAAACTGTAATACCAGGCTGCTGCCAGAGCAGCAAAAGGAGCCAGACTTCGACAGTACAACAGGCGGATATGAAGCCTGGACAGCATGATGACAAGCGCGTAAACCCAGCCAAACAGCAAGCCGATATGAAAACCCGATATCGATATTAAGTGGCCCAGAGCGGTCGCCTGCAACCCAAGCCACAACTCGTCACTAAAAGGCCTCTCGCCTAATGTGAGAGCAGTGATCAATGAAAAAGAAGGTAAATCGCCAATTTTTGACAATAGTCTTTGGTAAAGTTGCTGACGATGATCCCAATGAGAATCCAGTAACAGTCCTTCCTTAACTGCACAATTTCCTATTATTTCAGATACATAGGCATTTGCCTCTACATTTACTGAACCAGGATTAGCCGGTGCTTTAACTGCCTTACAACTTAGCTTCAACCACCAGCTCTGACCTTGTCCCAAGCTATGCGGCGCCTCTTGCCATCGCAGTCTCAACAAGTAGCCTTTGAGAGACCCTTCATTGATTTGAAATAAAAATCTGCTGAACTGCGGATCCTGTTGCCTGATACTTGCCACCTGGCCTGTCAACCAGGGCGTTGACATGCTAAGTAGCTGCTCTGTGTGCGACTGATGCTGCTGAACTTGCCACAACCAAAGGCTCAAAGCACAACAGAAACCTGTGACGAAAAACAAACGGTAATAAATACAGATCAAGATCAAACAGAACAGAAAAATAAGCCACAAAAGGGCTGGCACTATTGGTAAAAATAATGACAATAGGCATCCGCTGATCACACCGATGAAAAAACGATTCACGTTAATTTTTCATTAATGAGTTGTAATGGCAAAGAATCTAATTAAGAAATATCTACCAGATACAGAAAAAATCAAGCAACACCCTTCGCTAAAGATCTTTGGCACTTTGTTGCATGACAACAATTTGTGGCACTTTAACCGCCGTTCAGCCCGCGGAGCTTTTGCTGTGGGTTTGTTTGTAGCCTTAATTCCTATGCCCTTTCAGATGGTGCTTGCTGCAGCTTTGGCTATTTTATTCAGAGTAAATTTACCCCTATCAGCTGCATTGGTTTGGTTGACTAATCCACTCACCATGGGACCTATATTTTTTATCTGTTATCAGTTAGGCGCCTTGATCCTTGGCCATCCCGGCCATCATGTAGAACCTCAGGTCAGTTTAAGCTGGTTGATCGACAGTCTGGATACTATAGGCAAACCCTTTCTGCTCGGCAGTCTTATTATTGGCTGCACTTTATCGGCTTCAGGTTATGTGCTGGTGGACTACTTTTGGTGTTTATCTGCGAAAAAAGCCTGGAAATCCCGTGCCGATAAACGTCAGAGTGAAAAATCTTCACTCTGACTTATCTTACCTTTGGCCTAATACCGCGGCAGGTTGCACTTTGCTGGCGCTTAAGGCCGGATAAATAGTAGCCAGCAAACTCATGATTAAGGCGATGCCTATCGTCATCACCACCTGGACAGGTTCAATATGCGAAGGCACATAATCGACAAAATAGATACTGGAATCGAGCAAACTAAAACCTGTTAAGCTGGTGATTAAACGAAACAGTGGTTCTATTTGCCAGGCCAATAATAACCCCACTACACCACCGACCAAAGTACCGGTTAAACCGTTCAGCCAGCCGAGCCACATAAAAGCTTTGACTATGCGACGTCTGGGCATCCCCATGGTCAGTAAAATAGCGATATCTCCTTGTTTTTCCCGCACCGCCATCACTAAAGTCGCAACTATATTAAAACAAGCTACCGCCAATACCAGCACTAACACCAGATACAAAATACTACGCACCATCTGAATGTCATTGTACAAATGGCCCTGAGTACGAAACCAGTCCAGCATATAGACATAATCAGTGGCCATATTGCCAAGCTCGCGTGACAAAGTGGGCGCTGTAAAAATATCAGCGATTTTAAAGGCAAACCCCTGCACTGCACCTTGTGGGTAATTCAGCCATTGGCCTAACGCAGCAATATCGACCCAGGCTTGCTGATAATCCAGTTGGCCACCAATACTGACAATAGCGACCACAGTTAAGCTGACATGTTTGTGGCTGGCGAGTTTACCCTCAGCTGTTACTTGCGGCAGCATCAGTTGCACTTCATCCCCGACTTTGGCCTGCACTTCGTCCGCTATACCTTTACCCAAAACAATCTGATGTTCACTGATATGGCTTAAATCTCCAGCCACCACAAAAGAGCCTAAAGCACTGATGCCTTGCTCTAGCTGCAGCTCAATACCCCGTAAACTGGCTGCTTTGACTTTAGCGCCACTGCGGATCATGGTATTGGTTTTGATGTAGGGTGCACCGGCTACTACGCCAGGATGTTGTTGCAACGGTTTGATCTTTTTCTGCCAGTTACCAATAGGGTCAGATACTGCCTGCAACTCGACATGAGGGATCACAGACAATAGCTTGTCTTTTAATGCCAGCTCAAAACCATTCATCACTGACAAAGCCAGAATAAGAATAGCGACCCCCAGGCCTATACCTATAGTGGAAGATGCCGCAATAAAACGAATAAAAGCGTTGCTGTTACGGCTTTTGCGATAACGCTGCGCCAGTTGCCAGGACAAACTAGCCATGAGGTAAGCCATCCATGGTCTTGCCTAAATGGCCATCACGCATCCAGTACTGTTGGTCCAGCTTCTTTGCCAGCGCCAAATCATGGGTCACCACAATAAAGCTGGTTTTCAGCTCACGATTTAATTCACGCAACAGCTTATAAATACTCTCAGCGGTTTGATGATCCAGATTACCTGTAGGCTCATCCGCCAATACC
The DNA here is from genome assembly GCF_020217005.1 of Rheinheimera sp. Lineage (GTDB taxonomy): Bacteria > Pseudomonadota > Gammaproteobacteria > Enterobacterales > Alteromonadaceae > Pararheinheimera. The sequence continues at coordinate 7,206 of NZ_JAIWOI010000152.1, forward strand.
AGCGCAGGCTCCCCGACTAAAGCCCGGGCTATAGCAACACGCTGACGTTCACCGCCACTCAATTCAGCAGGTCTGTGCTGGATACGATGCGCTAGTCCTACACGAGTCAGCATAGCGGCAGCTTTTTGCTCTGCTTTTTCATTAGACTCACCACGGATAAGCAGTGGCATAGCCACGTTTTCCAGTGCAGTGAAATCCATCAACAAATGGTGAAACTGATAAATAAAACCTAGTTTCTCATTACGCAGTTTGGCTTTAGCATTGGCCGATAACTTAGCGACAGATTGCCCCAACAGTATCATGTCACCGCTGTCTGGCTGATCCAAAGTACCCAAAATATGCAACAAGGTACTTTTACCGGAGCCCGAGCTCCCCACTATCGCCAGCATATCGCCAGCGTTGACGTCCAGACTGATCTGATGCAACACAGGAGTGACGTTAGCGCCATCCGTGTAACTTTTACTGATGCGACGGGCCGTTAAAATACTGGTCATTAAACTCTATCCAAAGTAATTGATGTTGCGGAGCGAGAGCGCCCGGTACACAAAACTGCGATCTCTGTTTCCTCTAAGTATTCGACGACGAGGAAACTATTCATCTCGAAGAACTTCTGCTGGTTGTACTTGGACTGCACGCCATGCTGGATAAACCACAGCCAATGCCGTCAGCACTAAAGCGCAGACTATGATAAAGAAAATTTGCACTGGCTGAATATCGACTGGTAAAGCCACACCTGCAACCACACTAATGCCCAACACCGATAAAATACCGTTCAGTTGCCAGGCGACCAGAATGCCTGCTACAGCTCCACTTAAGGTCCCCAACAGACCATTATTCATACCTTGCACTGCAAAAACGCTGAAAAGTTGAGTATCTGTCATGCCCTGTGTTTTTAAAATCGCCACTTCACGTTGTTTTTCAGTCACCATCATCACCAGCGCTGAGACAATATTAAAAGCCGCCACAGCGACGATCAGTAATAACATCAGCCACATCATGGCTTTTTCCATAGCAACGGCAGAGAATAACTTGCCATGACTATCACGCCAGTCGCTGACTTTCGCCACAGCAGGAAACTCTGTCAACTTATCGGCCAGGGCTGGAGCCGCAAATGGCTCAGCTAAACTTAACCGCCACTGTGGCGCTGCTTTGGTTTTGCTACCAAGCCGCTGAAGATCAGGTAAATGTAGTAATGCGACAGCATTATCTACCTCTGAGCCTGTATTGATAATGCCCGTTACAGTAAAAAGCCGCTGCCGTGGTAACCAGCCCATAGGTGTAAAACTGCCGCCTTCAGCCAGCAACAAACGTATTTGCTGACCAGGTCCTACCTTCAATTCATCGGCCAGACCGGCGCCTAAAATCACTGAATAAGGCTGTTTCGTTAAATCAGACCAATCCCCAGTTACCAGAGATTGCTGCAAAAAGGCAGGGATTTGTTTGGGCTCAATACCTTGTAACAAAACAGCCGTCAACTGACCCGGACTCTGGGCCAGCGCTTCGAGCTGCAAATAAGGCGTCACCTGCACAATTTGTGGGTACTGTTGTTGCAGGGTCGCAAGATCCAGCTGTTGAGTCGTATCACTTTGCACTATTAAATGCGGGATCACGCCTAAGATGCGTTTTTTAAGCTCGGCCTCAAAACCATTCATGACCGAGCTGACAATAGTCAGCGCCATCACGCCTAAAAATATACCTGTGACAGAAAACAAGGTGATAAAAGATAAAAAGCCATGGCCTTTCCGGCTTTGGCTGTAACGCAAACCAATACGGACACTCAGAGGGAATTGCAGGCTTTTCACAGACTTCCACTTGGGTTGGTGAAGAAATTGCTGCGATAATAGTGATTATCCGTTAAGGTTACAAGCTTGCTACCCGAGGTATCCTTATGCAACAGCCAGGCAATACAAACTTAGCCGCAGAATTGGCAGACGAATTTGCGGACTACTTTCAGATTGAACATCAGACGACTGTAAATTTAGTGCCATTTTTAGATCCTTTGCCTGATCAGGATGGCTTTTTACGTCTTATTCCTGATGCTTTTAAAATGACCAGCGAATTGAGTCAGTTAAATAACTCCTCTATCCGCACTTTTAACGCAATTAAAGATTTATCTTCTGATTTGGCGCTTTATTTGCAACAACAAGCCCGTAAATTAGACGCTCTGACTCACTATGTATTGCGCTCACAAGATGATCCGAAACAACGTTTTCATACTTTTAGCTATGGTGGTTCAGGCGTTCAGGTCTGGATGGAACAACAGGTCGAGGCCGGTCAGCTGTACGAAGTAAAACTGTTTTTGGATAATAATGACGGTGCCCTATTCTGCCTGGGTCAAGTGTTGGAAGTGATTGAGCAACAAAGCTCAGAAGCTGAGCCAAAACCAAACTATCTGGTCAAAATTTTGTTTCGACGTATTCGGGATGAAGACAGAGATATGGTCGTCAGAGCCAGCCTGCATGAGCAGTCCAGACAACTAAAACGCAAGGCAGAACAACGCCAGTTGCAAGCGCAGCAAAGCCAGCAGTAGATATCCCCTTCGTAACTGAAGCTGCTGCTTTTTAGACGGCGCGTGTTTGCCCCACTGCGACGTTAATTACTTTGGGTATAGATTGGACTGTGTTAAAACTAAATCAAACAACAGACCGTACTAACATGCGGTCTTTTTATAACGAGTAAAGAATTTCCCTGATGATCCGCATTGATGCATTACCAGCCCCCTCCTCCAGCTCAGATTTGAAACAATGGGGCCGCCTGTTTGGCGCCGCCTTACCCTGGTCTATTTACCAGCTATA
>NZ_JAIWOI010000153.1 GCF_020217005.1 Rheinheimera sp.
TCAAGGCCAAAAAGGCCTTTATATTGTCATAGTGCCGGATACCACTACAGCACTCAGGCTGGAACAAGAACTGACGGTTTTTTTTCATGACAATGCGGCAGACGTCTGGACTTTCCCAGACTGGGAAACCTTACCCTATGACGTATTCTCACCGCATCAGGACATAATTTCACAGCGGATAAAAACCTTGTATAGCCTGCCCAGATTGCAGCATGGTGTCGTGATAGTGCCGCTTAATACCGCCTTGTTGCGTTTAACAGACGCCAGCTATTTGCAGCAATACAGTCTGGTACTGAAAAAAGGTCAGCAATTAGATTTAACAGCGTTGCGTCAGCAACTTGCTGCTGTAGGGTACAGAGCTGTTGATCAAGTCATGGAACATGGTGAATTTTCTGTGCGCGGCTCCTTGTTAGATTTGTACCCTATGGGCAGCACTCAGCCTTATCGCATTGACTTTTTAGATGATGAAATTGACGGCATTCGCCTGTTTGATCCGGATAATCAGCGCACTGTAAAACAAGTTAATGAAATTGAACTGTTACCTGCCCATGAGTTCCCGCAGGACAAAGCTGCAATAGAGCGTTTTCGCATCCGTTATCGCGAGCGTTTCCCTGCCCGCAGCGAAAAAGAGTCGCTATACATGCAGGTCAGTCAAAGTCTGATGCCTGCAGGTATTGAATATTATTTGCCACTATTTGCTGAACAGACAGTGCCATTGTTTTCCATGTTGCCGAAACAAGCCGTGATGCTGGCTGTGGGCGATTTGGAAGCCGCAGCCGAACGTTTCTGGCACGACTTACAACGTCGATATCAGGACAGAGCTATAGACTTACTTAAGCCTATTCTGAAACCTCAGGAATTGTATTTAGCTGTTGACGAGTTTTTCGCCCAGTTAAAACAATGGCCGCGCCTGCGCTTAAGTCGCGCTGAATTGCCAGAGCGAGCCGGGCAATTCAACGCCGCTGTCACTGAATTACCAGAACTGACAGTGAATCATCAGTTAAAAAACCCATTAGAAAAACTGCAGCAATTCATTGTTGCAATCAAAAAACAACAAGGCCGGATGCTGTTTTTTGTTGAATCTGAAGGCCGCCGCGAAAGCTTGTTGCAACTTATGCAGCGAAGCCAGATCCGCTTACAGCAGTTTGAGTCTGTGGAAGAGTTTTTAACAGACCAGGTGGATTTAGGCATAGTGATAGGTTCGCTGGAACAAGGCTGCTTACTCCAGTCCAGTGCAGACCAATCGAAAGTCAAACCAGAGGAAGGCCCGCTGGCGTTAGTCAGTGAAAATGAGTTGTTTGGCCAGAAAGTAACCCAAAGACGCAAGCGCAAACACAGCCAGCAGATCTCTGGTGACACCATAATACGTAATCTGGCCGAGCTATCCGTTGGTCAGCCAGTGGTCCATTTACAGCATGGTATAGGACGTTATCAAGGCCTGCAGGTGCTGGATGCGGCAGGTGTCAGCGCCGAATTTGTCACCATCGAATATGCTGGCGGCAGCAAGTTGTATGTACCTGTATCCTCCCTGCATTTAATCAGCCGTTATACGGGTTCAGATCAAGACAATGCACCGCTGCATAAACTTGGCAATGACAGCTGGGAAAAAGCCCGGCGCAAAGCGGCGGAAAAAGTGCGGGATGTGGCGGCAGAACTGTTGGACGTATATGCCCAGCGTGCAGCCCAAACGGGTTATGGCTTTAAAATTGAAGCCGATCAATATGAAATTTTTGCCGACGGTTTCCCTTATCAGGAGACAGTGGATCAACTTGACGCTATAGCAGCTGTGCTTGCCGACATGCAGGCTGAGCGTGCAATGGACAGATTGGTTTGTGGTGACGTAGGTTTTGGTAAAACTGAAGTCGCGATGCGTGCTGCTTTTGTGGCCGTTAATGACAATAAGCAAGTGGCTGTTTTAGTACCGACCACGCTTTTGGCACAACAACATTTTGAGAACTTCCGTGACCGTTTTGCCAATTGGCCGGTTAAAGTGGCTGTACTGTCACGTTTTATCAGCGCGAAAGAGCAAAAAGCCATATTGGAAGAGGCCGAACAAGGCAAAGTGGATATCTTGATAGGTACCCATAAATTACTGCAGGACGACATCAGGTTTAAAGACCTTGGCTTGCTTATTGTCGATGAAGAACACAGATTCGGCGTCCGGCAAAAAGATAAAATCAAAGCCTTGCGCGCCAATATAGACATTCTGACGCTGACTGCCACTCCTATTCCCCGTACTTTAAATATGTCGATGTCTGGCATGCGAGATTTATCTATTATCGCCACACCACCTGCCAAACGTTTAGCAGTGAAAACTTTTGTACGTGAATACGAAGAAGGTTTAATACGCGAAGCCGTACTAAGGGAAATTTCCCGTGGTGGTCAGGTCTATTTCCTGCATAATGACGTCGCGACTATTGAGAAAACCGCAGCAGAATTAGCAGTGCTACTACCTGAAGCGTTGATAGGCATTGCTCATGGCCAGATGCGTGAGCGAGAGTTAGAGCAAATCATGGCTGATTTTTACCATCAGCGTTTTAATCTGCTGCTCTGCTCCACCATTATCGAAACCGGTATAGACGTCCCCACAGCGAACACTATTATCATCAACAGAGCAGATAATTTTGGTTTGGCGCAGTTGCACCAATTGCGTGGCCGGGTTGGTCGTTCGCACCATCAGGCCTATGCCTACTTATTAACACCGCCACCGAAACGCCTGACTAAAGATGCGGAAAAACGCCTTGAAGCCATTTCAGCCCTGGAGGATCTGGGAGCTGGTTTTGCGCTTGCCAGTCAGGACATGGAAATTCGTGGTGCAGGTGAGTTATTAGGTGACGAGCAGAGTGGCCAAATCGAATCCGTTGGCTTTAGTTTGTATATGGAAATGCTGGAACAGGCAGTTGAAGCTTTAAAAGCTGGCAAAGAACCCAGCCTGGATGCACTTTTGAACCAACAAACCGAACTGGATATGAAACTGCCTGCCCTGCTGCCTGATTCATATATACCTGACGTCAGCTTACGTTTGTCTTTTTACAAGCGTTTAGCCTCCTGTCGTGACGAGCAGGAATTGGATGATGTGCAGGTTGAATTGATCGACCGTTTTGGCTTATTGCCTGACGCAGCAAAAAATTTGGTCAAAATCACAGAGTTAAAAATGCAGGCACAACAGCTTGGCATAAAACGACTGGAAGCCAACAGCAAAGGTGGTGTGCTAGAATTCGGCGAACGGACAACAGTCAACCCTTCCTACATTATTCAGCTGATTCAGACACAGTCGAAAGTCTTTAAGCTAGAGGGGGGAAGTAAACTGAAATTTATCAAAGATTTACCTGATACCAATAGCAGATTCGCTTTTGTCAGCTTTATGCTGGACGACTTTGCTAAACATCAGACAGGAGCATCATGAAACATCTGCGTCTAACATCGCTGGGTTTAGGCTTAGTCGCTTTATTTGCATCAAGTGCAGCCTTTGCCAATAGCTGGTATGAAATAGAATTAATAGCTTTTAGCCGCAGTGCGGACAAAAGTTTAAAAGAGCAGTTCGAAGCGCCCACCGCAGAGTTAAAAACCAGCAATGCGATGGATTTAATGCGTCCTTTGGTGCAACCCGCTTTGGCTGATTTAATCAAGGCTGTTCCGGCTTGCGTTCCAATGAGTCCAGCAGCATCAGAAGGAACTGCAGTGGACACTAAGGCACTGTCGGTGACCACACAGCAGCAAATTCAGCAACTTTTAATTGAACACCAGCAAAGTACACAGACAAAGCCCGCAGCAGACTCATTAGACGTGCAGTTGGAGTCAGATGCTGTTCCCGCATCTTTGTATCAACTGAATTTCCAGAATTGCCAAATGGAGCAGTGGGATGCTGATGGACAACTGATCAGCAGAGCTTTAACCGCCGAAGAACTGGCGTTACAGCTACCAGCACCAGCGCAAATTCCAGCGACCTTCACCGGCGATGGATTGGCACAAGACACAGCTTATCTGGTTGGCCCCAATGATTTGCAATTGAAAAACCTAGCGTATCAACTACAGCGCGAATCAGGTAAACAACTGTTATTGCACACAGCCTGGCGTCAGCCGTTAATTTCAGGCCGTAACAGCCGCACTCGCTGGTATGCAGGCCTGCATCAAACTGAAACCAACAAAGAGGCAGAAACAGACCAGACTATAGACTTAATGCAACAGGTTCAGCAGCAACTAGCCGCAGTGCAACAAGGTCAAAGCAGCTTGCAATTGTGGTACAGTCCGTGGCAATTTGATTCAGTATTGCAATTACGCTTAGGGCGCTTTATTCAGCTGGACGGTACTTTTTATCTGCGTCAGACCGACGACACGAACCAACCAGCACAAATCGCGGTAAAACAAAGTGCTCGCCTAACTTTAGGTCAAATTCACTATCTGGATCATCCACGTTTAGGAGTGATTATTCAGGTAAAACGCTTTACACCGCCAGCGGATACTGTGGCGAAAACAATTTAGGCAGTTAAATAACACAAGGAATCGGTTATGAAAAAAATCGTGGTTTTGTTGGTAACACTGGGCTTGTTAGGAGCGTGCAGTAAACTGACACAAGATAATTATAATCAAGTCAAAGCTGGTATGACTTATGATGAAGTGACGCATATTTTGGGCAAAGCCACTCACTGCGAGGAAGCCATTGGAACAAAAAGCTGTCGCTGGGGTGACGACGCTAAAAATATCAAAATCACGTTTTTAGCGGACCGCGCCACAGTATTTTCTAACCACGGTATTCAGTGATCTGGATCAAAATACTAAAGGGGGCCAGTTGCGCCCCTTTTTGTATTTATGACTCACCGTTATGCTGCAATTAAGAGATTATCAACAACAAGCAGTCCAGGCTGTACTGGTGCATTTCCGCCAAAAGCAGGAGGCAGCTGTACTGGTATTACCCACAGGTGCAGGTAAAAGCTTAGTCATAGCCGAACTGGCGAGACTGGCTCGGGGTCGGGTATTGGTGCTGGCTCATGTCAAAGAGCTGGTAGAACAAAATCATGCCAAATATCGAAGTTATGGCTTAGAGGCAGCCGTTTTTTCAGCCAGTCTGGGTCGCAAGGAGACTGCGGCAAAAGTGGTATTTGCCTCAGTACAGTCGGTGGCTCGAAACCTGAGTGAATTTACCGAGCAATTTAGCTTACTTGTGATAGACGAATGTCATAGAGTTGGCGATGACGAAGACAGTAGTTACTTAAAAGTCATTCGTGCTTTGCAAACACAAAATCCGGAACTCAAAGTGCTGGGCTTAACAGCAACACCTTACCGTTTAGGTTCAGGTTGGATCTACCAGTACCATAGCCGTGGTCTGATCCGCACCACTGAACAGCGTTTTTTCAAGTACTGCATCTTTGATTTGCCTATTCGGTTTTTATTGGCCGAAGGCTATCTTACGCCAGCAGTATTAATGGATGCTCCTGTATTAAGTTACGACTTTGCCGGTTTAAAGCCCACAGCCAGCGGCTATTTTAAAGAAGCTGATTTGGATTTACGTATTCATCAGCAGCAGCGCGCCACACCTCAGATCATTCAGCAGGTGATACAACATGCTCAAAACCGCACCGGCGTGATGATTTTTGCCGCTACCACAGCTCATGCGCGGGAGATACTGGGCTATTTGCCGGCCAACCAAACCGCCTTGATTTTAGGCGACACGCCACAACAAGAACGGGATGCATTAATTCAGAGTTTTAAACAAAAACAGCTAAAGTATCTGGTCAATGTGGCTGTGTTAACTACAGGTTTTGATGCGCCTCATATAGATTTAATAGCCATTTTACGCCCAACTGAATCCGTCACTTTGTACCAGCAAATTGTAGGCCGGGGTCTGAGATTAAGTCCTGGGAAAATTGATTGTCTGGTGCTGGATTATGCCGGAAACAGGTTTAATCTGGAGCAGCCTGATATAGGCGAACTGCGACCAGAGCCGGGCACAGAACTGGTGACTGTCCCCTGCCCTTTGTGTGGTTTTTTTAATAACTTTTGGGGCAAAACAGACGACAGAGGTTTAGTGTTGGAGCATTATGGTCGCCGTTGTCAGGGCTACAAAGAAGATGATTCGGCCTCACCTTCAGCCTGCGGTTACCGTTTTAAAGCCAAGTTTTGTCCAGACTGCGGAGCAGAAAATGATATTGCAGCCCGTCACTGTGGTGACTGTGGGTTGGTGTTGGTTGACCACGACAAAAAACTCAAAGAAGCCTTAAGCTTAAAAGATGCTTTAGTGCTTTACATCACTCGAATGCAATTACAAAGCCACCAAACGAAAGAAGGCAGAAGCTCACTCAAAGTCAGTTATTTTTCTGCGGATGGCGCAGAAATAGCCGAATACTGGAGCCTGCAGACCAAAGCGCAAAAACAAAAATTCTTAACATTGTTTGTGCCACCTCACCTGGTAGACAGACACAGGCCCTTCACTGATGTGACTATTCGCAAAGTGTTGCAACAAGCCCACAGATTTCAGCCCCCATCTGCCGTTATAGCGCGTAAGGAGGGGCGATTCTGGCATATTCGTGACAAGCTGTTTCAAATAACGGGCAAAGAAGCAGAATAAGTCCTGATTTCTATACAAATAGGAAATTCTTTTGGTTTAGTACTGGGCAAAGCCTACAAAAATCGCTAATAATCAAGATGTTCAGCTATTCATCAAATAACATGATACAACAAACAGATAGTTTTTCTTTTTTGTCACAGGGTTTCAGTTTATGTCAAACGAAAACGCGTTATTAAGCTTGCTGGTTGAAAAGATCCAGAATGATACTTTGGTGTTGCCAAGTCTGCCGGAGATTGCCTTACGAATTCGTAAAATGGCAGAAGATCCAAATGTAAATTTAAACCAGATGGCTGACATTATTTCTCATGACCCGGCGATGTCGGCACGGATGATGAAAATTGCCAATAGTGCTTTTTTAGGCCGTTCAGTGCATGTCAACTCCTTGCATCAGGCTGTTACACGAATCGGTTTGCGTTATATCAAAAATATAGTAACGGCTATGGCAGTCGAGCAATTGTTTGTCTCTCATTCTAATTTAATCAAAGGCATGATGAGCAAAGTATGGCAAGACACTTTAGAAGTAGCGGCTGTCGCGCTCGCCGCTATGCAGCTATACAACAGCAATTTAAAAGTCAGCCCGGTCAATTTTGACACTATGACTTTAGCTGGCCTGATCCATAACATTGGTGCTTTGCCTATTCTGACTGAAGCCGAAAAACATCTGGATCAGTTTGGTGACAAAGACTTTATCTCAGGCTGCATTACAGATTTAGCAGGTGGTGTAGGCGGCAGCATTTTACGTAAGTGGGAATTTCCGGAAGAACTGATTGAAGTGGCTGAGCAGTGGAATACCAAATTGCCTCACACTGACAAAGTGAACTATCTGGATTTTATCCGCATAGCAACCATTCAAAAAGGTCATTGCAAAGATAAAACTGAACCACGTCTGGCGCTTAAACCTTATGCCGACCGTGGTTTAATCACTGGCGTGGATTTCTACCGTTCGCCAGAGTTTACCGTTATTTATCAGGATATGAAGCAACTGTTTGTCTGAGTTGCTGAACAGATAAAAACAAAAGGCGTCCTTTGCAAAGCGACGCCTTTTTATATCTGGTATAACAATGTTTAGCAGGCCACTACCGGAAGATAAATATCAGTGCGTAACAGGTCTTCATCCACCTGTTCAGGATCATCCAGATAATGATGTAAGCAGGGTCTGTCTGCTGGCAAAAAAAAGCTGCAATCTAAGCAATAGGCATACAACCAGTCGATGCTGTCCGACAGCCTTTGATACCCGCCCAGGTGACGAAACACCAGATACTGCTGAGCGCTTAGCTGCTGCAGTTGTAGTTCAGGGTCCAGTTGCTGCGGTAATGGCTTGACCAGCAAAGCGCAATCAAATCGGGCTGAAACATCGCTGTCAACGTCTTCATAAGCCAATCCAAGGATAGCCAGAATGCCAGCTTGATCTGCCAGCATACTAAACAAAGATCCATAAGTATCGTTTAGCTTAGGATATAAACCCTGTGTAGTAATACTGACCACAGTACCAGCGGCCAGAGAGACTAAAGTGACTTGATAGGGGGATTCTGTCACTTGTCATGGCCTGGCCAGTTCCTGCATCACACTGCTTAGACGGTCGGGATCAGACCGCAAATCCGTGGCATTACTGCCAAGTTCACGCTGCAAGGCTTTTGCCAAAGACTGAGAGGAAGCAAAACCGGCTTGTAATGCAGCTTCTGTCACTGAATTTTGCGCCAAAGTTAAAGCCTGTCCTGCTTTCGCCAATTTTAATCTGAGCTGAGTTTGCTGACAGGTCTCGCCCAGCAGCAGTCGGTAAATGCGGTGAAAATGATATTTAGACAAAGCGGCAGCCTCAGCTAATTCGTCCAGGCTAGCCTGTTGCTCTTGATCCAACTTAGTTACCATCAGCAACACGGCTTTGTTTAATTGTTGCAGTAGATACGCCTGATTTGCCATCCTTAGAGTCCTGTCAGCCAGAAGAAGTTATTTAGTCTACCCAGATCAACTCTGGTTAACGTGTCCTGAATTGCTGATTTTTATGCAGAAGTGTCTAAAGTAAGGCAAAAGCAAAGAAAAAGACAGGGTCCTTACCGACCCTGTCCGTTAGGATGAATTAATTGAATAACTTCTGGTGTAGCTCTTTCACCACTGAGGCCGCTGAAGCATCCTGCACTAAAAAGCACAGGTTATGACGTGAAGCACCGTGACAAATCAGCCGCATATTAATTTGCTCCAAAGCGCTAAACAGTTCACCTGTCACGCCTTTTGCACTGTGCAGATGATTACCAATAACGGCTACCAGGCTTAATCCCTGCTCTACAGTCACCTCACAAAAGCTCTTCAGCTCCTCAATGGCCGGTTCTATAGCCGAATTAAAGGCGCTGCCCGCTGATTCATCCAGAGTAAGAGCCACTGAAATTTCCGAAGTAGTCACTAAATCAACCGAAATCTGATGCCGGCTTAAAATATCAAAGACCCGGGCCAAAAAACCGGCGGCGTGCAACATTTCGGGGCTTTTTACCGTGATCAGCGTCTGGGATTTACGCAAGGCTATGGCGCGGTAGGCTGGTTTATGTTCGACAGTTTTGGCAATCCAGGTGCCGCCTGCTTGCGGTTCACGGCTGGAACCGACAAAAACTTTGATATTGCGCCGCATCGCAGGAATTAAGGTCGCCGGGTGCAAGACTTTGGCACCAAAGGTGGCCATTTCAGCCGCTTCATCAAAGCTGATTTCATTGATACAACGGGCGTCCGAGGTCAGACGTGGATCTGTGGTGAAAATCCCGACCACATCAGTCCAGATTTGTACTATGTGCGCGTTTAAGGCTTCACCTAACAAAGCAGCACTGTAATCCGACCCACCTCGCCCCAGGGTGGTGGTTTGTCCTGCTTCATCGGCACCAATAAAGCCTTGCGTGACCACTATCTGTTCAGCCAACAGCGGCTCTAAATGAGTTTGCGCAAGTTCAGCAATGGCCGCAATTTGTGGCTCACCTTTGCCAAAACGACTATCGGTCCGCAGTACCCGGCGAACATCAAAACAGTGCGTCGCTGCCCCACGCTCTGCTAACACCTGAGTGAATAACACTGAACTTAAACGCTCACCAAAGGACTGGATTAAGTCTTTATGCGCGCCCGAATACACAGCGCCACCTGTTTCAATCAGATTCCGTAGGTCAGCCAGCAAGGTATTGATTTGTGCAGCCACAGCTTCTGGTTGCTGCAACGCATTCAGCACAGCCAGAGTAATACGCTCAATGCCTTCATAAGAGCTATAACGCGCCTGAACTTCAGTCTGTTTGGTGATATCGACCAGTAAATTGGTCACGCCTGAGCTGGCACTAACGGCCACTAAACGAATATTTGGGTCGGCCAATACAATATCAGCACAACGGGACATAGCCGGGAAATCGGCCACAGAAGTTCCGCCAAATTTGGCGACGATAAGTTGATTAGACATTCGAGTCTCTC
>NZ_JAIWOI010000167.1 GCF_020217005.1 Rheinheimera sp.
TCTGATCACCGAACACCATGAATGTTCTCACTTACTTAATTTTTTGTATCACCTCTATGATTTTACTCATATTTTTGTGGGGATACCTCAGGGTCAGATCACATTGTTAACTGTTAACAATGTGATCTGACCCCATTTTCAAACTAGCTTAGTTAAACACTGCCTTGGTTAAACCAAAAGCTGCGTCTTGTGAGCCAGGTTCCATCTGCGCCACAATTTGCATACGGTTCCAGAAGTTAATTAAACCAATGCCATAAGTCAGTTCAGAAATTTCTACGTCAGAGAAATGTTCTTTGGTAGAAATATACAGCTCGTCACTGATACCGATAGCCGGAATATGAGTTAAAGCCTCAGTTAACGCCAGCGCTGCTTTTTCTTTAGCGTTAAATAATGGTGATTCACGCCAAATGGCGACATGATGTAAACGCAGCTCCCCTTCGCCTTTAATCTTGGCCTGCTTGATATGCATATCCAGACAAAAAGCACAGTTGTTCAGTTGCGAGGCTCTGATATCGATCAAGCTTTTGATTAAGGGATCAATAGAAGTTTTATAGGATGCCATGCTGGCATCTATTAGTGCTTTGGTCAGGTTCGGTACAGTTTGAAAGTGATTTACTCTGTTGCTCATGGTCGTGCTCCGGTTTTCAGTTAAAAGTAGATAAAGCAATATTAATCAAACGGTTAACATATCAACTGCGCTTAGCGCTTTGGCTAATGCTGTGTCTTTGGTCAGAGGAAAATGGGTTCCATCTACTCTGATAAATGTCAGGTCTTCTATACCTATGTAAGCCAACGCGACTTTGATATAAGGCGTAAACTGGTCATCATTCGCAAAAGGTCCCTGGCTAAAACAGCTGCCGCTTGAGACCACTACATAGACTTTTTTATTGGTCACCAAACCCACTTTGGTACCTTCTTTGGTAAAGGCAAAAGTGCGTCCAGCTCTGGTGATGTGATCAAACCAGGCCTTTAATACAGACGGCAGACCTAAATTCCACATCGGGGATGACAGCAGCAGAATGTCAGTTTCCAGCAACATATCCACCAACTGCTCGGACAGTTGGATCGCCTGGTTTTGCTCTGCTGTTCTGTCTTCTGGTTTCGTCAGAAATGCCCCTGTTGTCAGCGCATCCAGATGAGGCAAAGGCTGAGCCGACAAATCCAGCACCTGCTCGGTCAGCTCTGGATAACTGCTTTGCAATTTCTCCAGCAAATGTTGCGATACTTTGCGTGACGAAGAGCCTTGCAGATTTGGACTGACCTTAATGTGTAGTAGCTTCATTCTCTCTTCCTCATCATTAAATCTTCTGTTGATGTCGCTCATTTTAACGCCAGATGTCATACTCAACAGATACAAGAACCAAGAAATTAAGTAGGACACTTAATGGGCTATAAAGAAATTTATCAGCGTTATACCCAGAGTATTCTGGCAGGCACTTTAAAACCCGGCGAAAAAGTCCCGTCAATCCGGGTATTGGCAGAAGATTTGGGAGTCGCGAAAAAGACGGTCGAAGCGGCGTACGATATTTTGATTGGTGAAGGTTATCTGGTCAGTCTGGGGGCAAGAGGGACCATAGTTAACCCCGAGCTTTTTATTAAAACGCAGCCCGCTGAAACGCCACAATTAGCCTTAGAGGACAAAAGCTTAAAACATATTATCGACCTGCGGGATAACAAAGGCTATTTCCGTTTGGGTATACCCTCTTTAGATGAATTTCCTTATAAGAAATGGTTGCTGTTATCAGGTAAAGCCATCCGCGCCATGCGACCAGAGGAAATGCTAAACCCGCCTATAATGGGCCACCCACCTTTGCGTCAGGCTATAGCTAATTATTTGAATATCTCACGGGGCTTAAACTGCAAAGCGGAGCAAATCTTTATCACCAGCGGCTATAAAAGCAGTATTGCACTAATTTTGCAGACGCTGAGTGTGCAAAATGATAAATGTATCTTTGAAGATCCAGGCTACTTTTTTGGCCAAAAGCTACTGAAGCGTATAGTGCATAACCTGCATTACGCCCCTGTCGATGCTCAAGGCTTAAATGTTGATTATTTGCTGAAGCATCATCATGACGCCAGGTTTGTCATCACAAGCCCAGCTCACCACAGCCCTTTGGCCGTCACTTTATCTCTGCCAAGGCGTCAGCAACTGCTGCAGTGGGCAGCACAAACGAAAGCCTGGGTGATAGAGGATGATTACGATGGCGAGTTTCACTACACCAAAAAAGTGATACCTGCATTGAAAAGTCAGGATACTGATGACAGAGTGATTTATGTTGGTACTTTTAGTAAAACCATTATGCCGTCGATGCGGGTCAGTTACATAGTGATGCCGACAGAACTATTAAGCAAATTTAAAGAAACAGGCGAAATTATCGAAACCAGCCAGCCTTTGTTGCCACAAAAAATCCTCACCTTATTTTTAAGCGAAGGCCACTTTTTTAAACATCTGAAAAAAATGCGCGCTTTGTATCAGCAAAGACGAATGATGGTCTATAGCGCTTTGGATAAGGTATATCCAGGCTTATTTACCTATGAACATACAGACGGCGGTATGCATATTGTGGTGTTTTTAAAACAAGGTGTGCAGGACTTGCAGCTGGCTGAGTTGTGGAACTCCTTCAACCTGCAGGTATTTCCGCTATCGAGCTGGTATTCACAAAAAAATAAGAGGTATGGTCTGGTGATAGGCTACACCAATATCAAGTCAGAACAGGAAGCCATAGCGGCATTAAGCCTTGCTTATAAAGACACTATGGCGCTGTTTAATTAGAATAAAATTAAAACTGCTGCTCTATCCAGGGTAAAGCTAAATCTTCAGCTTGCAGTGTTTCACCAGCATCAATCTCTAAGGCCGGAGCCAAAGCTGTGCCCTGTAATTCAGCCAATAATTCGGAAAACTGTTTACCAGCACCACAAAAGGTATCGCCATAGCCACTGTCACCTAAACAAATCACAGCGTATTTTTTACCGGTTAACAGCGGGAACCTGTCTTTTACATCGATAAAAAAGGGTAACAAGTTATCCGGAATATCGCCCTGACCTGTGGTGGAGGTGATCACCAGCCAGATATCAGGCGCAAAAGCTAATACGTCGTTCAGTTTAGGCTCCAGATTCAACTGAGTCAGATAACCTTTAGCCTGTAAAATTTTCTCTGCTTCTTCGGCAACAAACTGAGCACCACCGTAAACAGTGCCCACCATAATGGCTACTTTTTTCATAGATCCCCTGCTTTATAACTGCGCTAAGCCCTTTAACTCTAACTGATCAAAAAGTTGACTGTACCAGCTGTCAGCTGCGGGCCAACCCAATGTTGTAAATAACTCTTCTACTTCACCCAACGGCGCTTCGATCACTAAATCTACGCCTGTCACCGGGTGTTTTAGCTCCAGTCTTTTGGCAATCAATAACAATCTGTGGCTATTAAAATGCTCCGCAAAGAGTCTGTTGTGTTTGCCTTCACCATGGGTAGTATCCCCGACCAAAGGATGACGTAAATGCGATAAATGACGACGCAGCTGGTGCTTACGACCTGTTAAAGGCTGCAAAGCCACCAACGAATAACGTGCCATCGGATATTTGCCTATGGCTATGGGCAATTCAACTTGTGCCAAAGGCCATAAAGCCGTTACAGCCTCCTGCTTGTCTTTGTCCTGACTTGCCTGTTTGTCAGCAATTTTATCCAGTTGCTCCTTCAGCGGATAATCCAAAATACCAGCTTGTTTAACAAAACCACGGCACACCGCCAGATAAAACTTGCGCCAGTGCTGTTCAGTTAACTGTTCTGTCAGCAAACGGGCAACGTCCGCAGACAAAGCAAATAACAACACACCAGAGGTCGGCCTGTCGAGCCTGTGCACCGGAAACACATGCTGACCTAGCTGATTACGTAAAGTTTGCATCACAAAAACGGTTTCATGTCGGTCTAAAAAAGAGCGGTGCACTAGCATACCCGCTGGTTTATCTATGGCGACCAGATACTGGTCCTGATACAGAATATTCAACACCGGAACTGGCGTTAACTCAGGCTCTGGCAATGCTTTGCTGACGTTGTCCACTTAATAATTCATCCAAATCTGCAATTCGATTAATCAGCAGCAATGTGCGGTTCTCTAAATGTTTAAAAGCTTCTTCGGCCATAGGACAAACTGCTATTTGCTGCGGTAAAGGCAAACGCTCTTCGACCAAAGCCCGCATGCGCGGCAAAAATACAAACTGTAGCCAGTGCTCCAGCGGCATAGTGTCACAAAAAAATGGCGCTGTGCTTTGCATCGCCTCAGGACTGGGTGCGATAAGAGTCCAAAGCTCTGCTGTTTTTAGTTCGCTTTCTATCTGATTTAATAAATCTGTGACCTGTAAATACATGCTTATGCCGATCCGATTTAACTGGTGATCCGATTTAACTGGCACAGATTTTATCACAGGCTGGACCTGAGCTGCCTTGCAAAAACACCTGGGCATCGCCATTATGCATGTTCATAACAAAGGAGTAATGATGGATTTTGTCTGGTTATTATTGTTAGGTATGGCTTTTGTCTACGCATTTTTGTTGCAGCGTAAGCAAGATGAAACTGCAGTTAAGCTAGCTAAACATTTGTGTAAGCAACAGCAGTTACAGTTTTTGGAATGCGCCAGAGGCAAGCATCAGTTCTCTAAACTGGACAACAGATGGCGCTGGTTTACCAGCTATCAGGTGGATTTTAGCGGCGACGGAGAAAGCCGGTATCAGGCCGAACTGCGTTTATCCGGCCTGCGCTATTTAAGCTTCCAGCTACCGCCTTACCGGATTTGAGGCAGGTTTTGTAACTTTTGCTCTAACTGGCCGGTCAAAAAATCTTTATACATCACCCAATCTGCTGCCAGACTATAAAAAGGATATTTGAAGGTAGCAGGTTTGTTATGCTCAAACTTAAAGTGCCCAAGCCAGGCAAATCCGTAACCCGCCAGCAACATCAGCCACCAGTACCCCCATAAACCTGTCAGACTCAAAGCGGCTAAAATGGCTAACACCAGAGTCGAACCAATATAATGCAGGCGACGGCAAACAGGGTTTTGATGTTCAGACAAATAATAAGGGTAAAACTCGGAAAAACTGCGAAAGCCGGACATCTGCTGTTTACTCCACTAAAGTTAAAGGACTGTTTTGTCTTGGTCTGAACATTAAAGTACCTTTGACTTTGCTGAAATTCAACTCAGTGACTTGTTGATAATGATCGGCGCTAAAAAAAGCTTTATTTTTGTCCAGGGTGACAAAAACACCAATGCCCAGAGAGGCCGGATTTTTCTCTACTATAGAATCAACGGCGTGCATCAAATAATGCCCTAAGCCAAAATGCTGGTACTTTGGTGAAACAGCGATAAAGGCCAGCATATGATAATGCTGTACCGGCATAGCGGCATGAATGCGTTGTTCTTTTTCCAATAGTTGTTTAGTTGAGACATACCCTGCTGTCAGTAACATTTTTAAGCGCCAATGCCAGAATCTATCACCACTTAGTTTAGAGCCTGGCTCAGTAACGCAAGCTACCCCTAACAACTGCTGCTCAACAAAAATGCCAATGACGGGTTGTTCTTCTTGCCAGAAGACGTTCAACTCCTCACGTATTGCAGCTCTTAAACGCTGTTCGTAGTCGCTTTTTTCGGACTGGAAAATATCCATAAAAACCGGATCGTCATGATAAGACTGGTATAACAAGGACGCAGCTAGTTTTAATTCATCAGGGGTTAACAACTGTGCTTTAAGCTGGTTCATATCAAGAGCAGGTTGATTTGGCATTCGATGTCCCTGTTATTTTATTTTAGTTTGAGTATCAACATAGCAGTCAGGCGGCAGAATGCCAATGCATCATCCTGACAGCCAACTACACTTAACAGAACTCTGATTGATAAAGGAACTATAAGATGGATATGACTACACACGATTTGGCCACTTTGTTTGCACAGTTAGGCTTGGATAACAGCCCGGCGGGCATTAAAGCTTTTATCGCTAATCATAAAATTCCAGCCGATATGTCTTTGGCTCAAGCTTCGTTTTGGACCAGCGCGCAGGCAAGTTTCTTAACTGAGAATTTAAAACAGGACGCCGACTGGAGCGATGTGATTGATCAATTAAACGTATTGTTGCGATAGCAACAAGCTCCTTAGGCTGGTAAAAAAGGGAGGCATAAACCCAGACAGTCAATGCCTCCCTACTCCAGGGATTGTTACAATTGACGATAGGCTTTGTCACCCCAGCCAGTTAATACACCATTTTTGAATACCAAAGGGGTGCATTCATTTTTACTGGTTTCACCGTCACTGTGCTCATGATGAGTGCGATAAAACAACACCACAGTTTCGTTGCCAGCATCGCGGAAAGATTCGCTAAAGTCAGGCGTGCCTAACTGACCACGCACAGAGACCAGTTCATCGCCCAAATTTAACTGGCTAATCACCTGATTGTTTAACTTTTGAGTTTTTTTCCAGGATGAATTGTTACCACTATCGTGCTCATCGTTATCTCCTATGGCGACCACACAACCAGATAAAGCCATCATTGCTGTTGCTACTGTTAATACTTTTAAATAATTCATTGTTTTTCCCTTAGAGTTTTAACTTGTTGATAGCCAAAAGCAAAACGCAAGCCAACTTTTAATACCCTTACATAACAACAACTTATAAAATCAGGCTAGAGATATGAATCACTTAAGTGGTAAATTTCACTAAATTTTAGTGAAACTTGAGAATCCTATGGAACAACTCAGTCAACAGGTTGCAAAAATTGCTGTTCAGCTGCAACAAGAAGGCAAGGAGCCCAGCCTGGCTTTGGTTAAAGCCCGTCTAGGTACTGCAACCATGAGCCCTGCTTTACTGCAGGCTTACCAGGCTTGGCGCAATGGTGCTGTAACACTGCAACCCGGGCCTACACCAGCACCACAATCTCAGACAGAAGCTGAGCAGTCCTCTGATATCCAGGCAGATTTAGCCCGTATTGAAGCCAAGCTTGACTTGATCATGAAAAAGTTGGGGATCTGATGCTGGTCGCAGAGCTGGAATTTAAAATTATTGCCGATACCAGCTTTGCTGCAGCGGAAAAAGGTATTCGCTATTATCTGGAAAAGCTGATTTTCCAGGGGCAGATCCTAGGCCGCGAATTCCCGACTTATCAGGCAAAAGACAGTTTTTTCAGTCGTGTAGTGCTGCCACAAGCTGATGCACTGGAGAAAAAATCACACAGCAAAACAGGCCTTGATGCCTTAGAACAATTACAGCAGGTGGGTTTAAGCTATCCAAAGTTAAAGATTCTGGGTGATGATTTGATGTCGAATCATACTGACCCCTGTCCTTCTCATTCAGCGCTGATTTTATTTTGTAGCTTTTCCGCCACTAACTCAGTGCTTTACTGCGCCGAACATTTCGCTCCAGTGCCTTTGTACAAAGTGGGTAGAAGCAGCGGTGAAGATTTTGAGTCTTTAGTGCGTTGGCAATTGCAGTATCAGGCACTGGATGAAATTCAGATGCAGGAAGCCCGGGTACTGCTGAAGAGCGCCGAACAAAGCCTGCAGGGCTTTTACAGTGGTTTAAACCAACAAGGTTACAAACAGGCCAAAGCCTTGAGTAAAGAGCTGCAAAAGCCTGTCTATTATTATCTGTACAGTGGTAGCAGTTCAGACTGTAGTTTGGATGCCGGGAAAAAATGCCCGTGCTGTGGCTCTGACTGGCAATTAACTGAAAGCTGGCATGGCTTATTTGATTTTCGCTGTGAACCTTGCCAATTACTGTCGAATATAGCCTTTGATTGCCAGCTCTGAAGCAGCTTAAAAACTAAGCTGCTGTAAAAAAGTCGACAGGTCAGGCGCCAGTAAATCCTTCACTTCCATTCCTACTTTTTCCAGATAAACCTCACCTGTTGCCACTAACACTGAAATCAAATAATCGTCGTGATCTGTAGCTGCAATAAATACAGTTTCGCGCTGTTTTAACCGTCTTTTCATCAGAATATGCGCGATGATATTTTGCTGCAGGCGCTCGAAATCAGCCTGATGCCAGCTCATCAACAGCTCAAGTTCACCTCTTTGATGCTGAACCTTTAAACCGCCGCCAAAATAGCTGGTATAGAAGGTAACAAGCTCTGCCGGGAACTGCAGCTCCAATGCCTGCTGGGTTTTAGATAAATCCAAAACAGGTTCAGCTTTCACCGGACGCCAGTGCACCTCGCCCTCAACTACCTCGCCATACTGACAAGGCGAATCAAGTTCTGGATCAACCCAACTGATCAGTGTTGGCTTTTTGTCGTAATAAGACTCTACAAATTGTGTAAATTGCTGATGGAATTGGCCCGGCATGCTGCTTCGCTTTTGTGCTAAAATTGCCGCCATTCTAACTTGGTTGTGCCTTTATCCCCAAGTCCCTGGCGTGACAAGATGCAATCAAATTCGCTCTAGCTTCCCGTAAGAAGGCTTTATGACAAAAATACAGACAGAGCAATTGTCTGGCTTAACACTTGGCCAGGCTACTGCTTATATTGATCACTACAGTCCTGAATTACTGCAGGCTGTACCACGCACTTTAGGCCGTCAGGCTATAGGTTTAGCAGCGGAACTGCCTTTTGTCGGCCAGGACATCTGGCATGGTTACGAGTTGTCATGGCTGAATCCAAAAGGTAAACCCATGGTAGCTTTAGCCACTTTTGTGGTGCCTTTTGATACGCCAAATCTGATTGAATCCAAGTCCTTTAAACTCTACTTAAACAGCTTAAATCAAAGTAAATTTGCCGATATCAGCCAGCTTTACCGCACTATGAAAACGGATTTATCAGCCTGTGCCGGTGGCCCTGTGCAAGTGACTTTGCATAACGTAAATGAGCTGACCGCCTTTCAACCAACCTGGTTGCCTGGCCGTTGCATCGACGATTTGGATATTGAAGTTGAGCATTACGACTACAAACCAGAGCTGTTGCAATTAGATCCAACAGGGACTTTGGTCGACGAAAAACTGCATTCGCATTTGCTGAAATCTAACTGCTTGATCACCTCCCAGCCAGACTGGGCCAGTGTTTATATTCATTACAAAGGTAAGGCTATTGATCATGCTTCCTTGCTGAAATACCTGATTAGTTTCAGAAGCCACAATGAATTTCACGAGCAATGTGTAGAGCGGATTTATCTGGATTTGTGGAAGCTGTGCGAGCCAGAGTTTTTACTGGTTTACGCTCGCTACACCAGAAGAGGCGGCCTGGATATTAACCCGCTGCGCTCCAGTGAAGCTTGTGATCAACCTAATTTACGGTTAACACGGCAGTAATCGGAGGGAAAGATGTATGACCCCCAACTATCAAAGTGAACCCGAACCTGACTGGCCGTTTTGTATCTAAAAAAATTGCTATAAACAAAAAAAGTAAGACTGACAAGCCTTTGCAGTGGCAAGCCGCGGGGCTTGCCACTAATAAGTAGTCCGCAGCTCCTCGTTACAAGGTGGGAACTGTGCCGCCGTCAATCCTGTACTCAGTACCTGTGATCGACGCGGAGCGCGGAGACGCCAGGAAAGCTATTAAATCGGCAACCTCGTTTGGCTTGGCAGGTCGGCCTACCGGGATCCCGCCCAGCCAGTCCATAATAAGTTTCTTACCCCCCTCGTAGTCTGTTCCTGCTTCGGCAGCCATTCGCTGTGCGAACACGACTGAAGCCTCGGTCTCAATCCATCCCGGTGCAACACTCAGCACACGAACCCCCTTTGGCGTCACCTCTCTTGCCAGCGACTTGCTATAGGTAGTGAGAGCCCCTTTGGCCGCGGCGTACGCGGTCGTGGACTCGGGCAGAGGCAGCACACGCTGGATGGAGCTAACGTGGATGATGACACCCGAGCCTTGCGCCAGCATAGTGGGCAACAATGCACGGTCCAGGCGGACGGCAGGCATTAGGTTCAGATTCAGCTCAGCAAACCAGTGCTCATCACTGATAGCTGCAAAACCACCACCTGGAGTCTTTGAGCCCCCCAGCACGTTGATCAGGATGTCTACAGC